>NZ_JBFAJA010000006.1:113188-184559 GCF_040654975.1 Dactylosporangium sp. NPDC050588
CGCTTTTCAGGCGGACGCTCGTGCCAACTGAGCTACCTGCCCAAGATGGGCCTTGCGGTCCTGACGGGACTTGAACCCGCGACCTCCGCCTTGACAGGGCGGCGAGCACTCCAACTGCTCCACAGGACCTTGCTCTTTGTTGCTACCCGGGCGAACCCGGGTCGTGCCCCCAACGGGATTCGAACCCGTGCTACCGCCTTGAAAGGGCGGCGTCCTGGGCCGCTAGACGATGAGGGCGGCCCCGCCATCATCGCATACTCTGCGACTTCTGCGGTGTTGCTCCCATCCGGCCCCGCCGGAGGCTTTCAGAGCATACGTGACCCCTTCCGCGAAAACCAAATGGGTATCCGTCGTGGTGTGGCGGCGGCGCCGGGGAGGCGCCTAGACGGGTAGCGCGACCAGCGTGAACTGCTGCTTCAGCTCGGGCAGGAGGGTCTTGTAGGCGGCGAGGGTGGCGCTGCGGTCGCCGCCGCCGTCGTGGGAAAGGATGACCGCGCCGGGCTTCGTGTTGTTCCTCACGTTGCTGATGATGTGCTGGGTCATCTGGTTGCCGGACCACTTCTTGGTGTTCCAGTCGGAGGGGTCGACGGTCCAGCCGAGGGAGACCATGCCCAGCTCCGTGGCGATCTGCACCGCGGCGGGGGTGAAGTTGCCGCCGGGGTGGCGGAAGTACTTGATCTGCGCGCCGGGGACGGCCTTGCGGATCTCGTCGTTGGTGCGCTGGAGGTCGGCGCGGATGGTGTCGGCGGACTTCTTGCCGAGCTTCTCGTCGTGCTTCCACGTGTGGTTGCAGAGGGTGTGACCGTCCTTGACGATCTCCTGCAGGTACTGCGGGAACTCCTGGACGGCGACGCCGACGACGCAGAACGTGGCCTTGATGTTGTGCTGGCGCAGCATGGCGAGCAGCTTCGGGGTGTCGGCGGACGGGCCGTCGTCGAAGGTCAGGGCGACCCCGTCGGTGCCGGTCGTGCGCATGATGCCGTCGGAAGGGGCGGTGGCGGACGCGGAGGCGGACGGCCCGGCCGAGGCCGACGTCGACGCCGAGGGGGCGGCGGACGCGGACGCGGACGGTTTGCCCGCGCCCGTGGCGGCCTGCGCGGTCGAGTCGCTGATCGGGTGCGCCTGCGTGCCACCGCCCTCGCCGCCGTCGACGACACCGGAGGACGGCCCGTGCCACGACACCGAGGAGGCGTCGGACGCGGCGCAGCCGGTGAGGGCCAGAGCGGCGGCGCTGATCAGCGCTCCTAGGGCGAGGCGGGTGCGGGTCATCGTCAGCTCCGGGTGTCGGTGGTCAGCATGGTGGCGAACGCACACGCTAATGACAAGACGCACCCGAAGGCCTCCTGCGTTCAGTCCGTGGCACGAACCCGGGAGTACCTCGTCAAGGGAGATTTACACAGACGAACAAAGGTGAAGTCAGTTGACCACCGAGGTGAGCAGCGCCAATGCCTCGGTCAATGTGGACGGTGCCGAGACGCCGGCGGGAAGTGCCGCCACGTCCCATCCGGGGCCGGCGGCGGCGACGATCAGCGGTCGCCAGGCGGCATCGAGGACCGGCGAAAGCTGTGCCGGGTCGCCGGTCGTGCGCAGCTGCGACCAGACCAGCACGGCCGCCGGGCCGGTACGCCGCACGGCGGTGGCGAGGGCCGTCGGCGGGACGCGGGCGCCGAGCATGCGGGTCCCGACGCCGGCCGTGGCGAGCGCGGCGCCGAGCGCCTCGATGGGCAGGCTGTGCTGCTCCTCGTCGGCGCAGGCGAGCAGGATGCGGGACGGGACGGTCGGGTCGGGGCGCGGAATGGCGCCGAAGACGGCCGAGACGCAGCCCGACACCAGGTGCTCGACCTCGACCAGGGCACCGGTCGCGGCGTGCCGGTCGCCGATGGCGGCGAGCACCGGCCGGAGCACCTGGTCCCAGGCGGCGACGACGCCGAGCTCGTGCACGGCCGCCGCGACCCGCTGCCGCACGGCCGGCGCGTCCAGCCGCAGCGCGGCCCGGTACAGGCCGCGCGAGGAGGCGGCCGTATCGGCGACGAAGGAGCCCGACACGGCGGCAGGGGCGGCGGCCGACCGCAGGGCCCAGCGGGCCGCCTCGTGCGGGGCGACGCCCTGGACGATCAGGCGCTGCATCGTTTCGAGACGTTCGATGTCCTGTTCGGTGTACCGGCGGTGGTGGCCGGGCTCATGCAGCGACGGGCCCATCCCGTACCGCTGGTGCCAGGTCCGCAGGGTGGTCACGGCGACGCCGAGCCGCCGGGCCACCGCGCCCGCCGAATACGCCGCCGCGGCCGTCATGCCGTCGAGCCCCGCCAGACGGACACGACCCCGGCCAGCCACGGTGCGTACAGGTCCGGGGAGTGCGACAGCCGCGCCTCGAGATCCTCGACGGCGACCCATTCGAGGGCGGCAACTTCTTCGGGATCAACTGCACCTAAAGCCAACGAATCCGAAATGTCCGACGCGTCGCCGACGAGCACGTGGTCGTACTCGTGCTCCACCCGCCCGGACGACGGGTCGGAGGCCTGGTACACGTACACCCCGACCTCCCGCAGGGGAACGCCGCTCACGCCCAGTTCCTCGACGAGCCGCCGGGCCGCGGCGGACGTGACGGTCTCGCCGGGCGCGGGGTGGCCGCAGCACGCGTTGGCCCACCGCAGCGCGAACCGGGTCTTCACCGCCGCCCGCTGCTGCAGCAGGAGCCGCCTGTCGCCGTCGACGAGCAGGACCGAGAACGCGCGGTGCAGCAGCCCGGGCGCCCGATGCGCCTCGTCCACCGTCATCGAACCGACCGCCCCACCACCGTCGTCGACCAGCTCGACAAGGTGAGACTCACGAGAAGAAGACGACGAAGAATACGACGTGCTCAAGACACCACCCCCGTAATACGCTCCGCCGCCAGGCGGCCGGAGATCAGGACCATCGGCACGCCGACACCCGGCTGCGTCCCGGACCCCACGAAGACCACATTGGACAGTGTGGGGTGGAGGTTGCCCGGCCGGAAGGGCCCGGTCTGCCGCAGGGTGTGCGCCGCCGCGAACGGCGTCCCCGCCGCCATGCCCTGATCGGCCCAGTCCGCCGGGGTGATGAAGCGCGACACCTCGATGCCGTCGCCGAACCCGACGTAGCCGCGCCGCTCCAACGTGTCGATGAGTTCGCTGCGGTACGTGCCGCGCAAGGTCCCCCGCCAGTCCAGCAGCGGCGCGGTGAGGTTGGGCGTCGGTGCGAGCACGTAGTAGGTCTGCCGGCCGTCCGGGGCGAGCGACGGGTCGGTGCGCGTGGGGTTGGTGACAAGAATGGACGGGTCGCTCATCAGCCGGCCCTGGTTGATGACCTCGTCGAAGGTCTCCCGCCACGCCCGGCCGAAGTGGATGTTGTGGTGGGCGATCGCACCGTACGCCTGCCGCGACCCCACGTGCAGCACCACGCACGACGGCGAGTACCGCAGCCTGCCCAGCATCGGGTTGCGCCACCGGGCGGGCGGCAGCAGGTCCCGGTAGGCCACCGGCAGGTCCGGGTTCAGCACGACGGTGTCGGCGGCGAACCGGCGCCCGTCGGCGCACACCACGCCGGTCGCGCGCCCGCCGCCGACGGAGACCGACGCGACAGGACTGCCGTAGTGGATGGTCACGCCGTGCTTGGTGGCGACGTCGGCGAGCGCCCGCGAGACCGCGTGGATGCCGCCCTTCGGGAAGTAGACGCCGGCGACGGAGTCGAGATAGGCGATCACCGCGTAGAGCGCGAGCGCCTGGTGCGGCGCGACCCCGGCGTACATCGCCTGGAAGGAGAAGATCCGCCTGGTCCGTGGGTCCTTGAAGTAGCCGTCGACCTTCGACTGGAGCCGGCCGAAGCCGCCGCGGGCCACCAGCCGCCACAGGTTGGCGGTGACGAGGTCCCGCGGGCGGTCGAGGTTGCGGTCGATGAAGTCGTCGCGCTCCAGCCGCCACAGCTCCCGCGCGTCGTCGACGAAGCGCAGGTAGCCGTCGGCCTCGCGGGAGCCGCAGACCCGGGCGACCTCGCCGGCCATCCGCGCGGTGTCGGCGATGACGTCGAGCGTGGAGCCGTCGGGGAAGTGCGCGCGGTAGGCCGGGTCGAGCCGGGTCATCGGCAGCCAGCCGGCCAGGTCCTCCCCGACGGTGCCGAGCAGGTCCTCCAGCAGCGACGGCATCGTCAGCACGGTGGGACCGGTGTCGAACTCGTAGCCACCGAGGCTGAGTTTTCCCGCCCGGCCACCCGGGTAGTCGTCCCGCTCCAGGACGGTGACCTCGCGGCCCGCGGCGGCCAACCGGATCGCCGCGGCGAGCCCGCCCAGCCCCGCCCCGACGACGACCACCCGATCGGTCGGACCCGTCACCGACCGCATGACCGAAGACCTGTCACCAACCGCATGATCAAAGCCCTTTCACTACCCGCATCACCGAAGCGTAGCGTAGGCTCGACCTTGCGTCGATTAGTGCGTCGATTCAATCGGAGGCCACCATGGAGTCAGCGCCCCTGACCGCCGCCTACGAGCGGTGCCGTGCGCTGCACCGCCACCACGGCCGGACGTACTACCTGGCGACGCGGCTGCTGCCGGCCTGGAAGCGCCGCCACGTGCACGCGCTCTACGGGTTCACGCGCTACGCGGACGAGATCGTCGACCGCACCGAGCGGCTGACCCCGCAGGACCGGGCCCGCGAGCTCGACGCCTGGAGCGACGCGTTCGTGCGGGGGCTGCGCGGCGCGCCGACCGACGACCCGCTCCTGCCCGCGGTGCTGCACACGATCCAGGTGTTCGACATCGACCTGGAGGACTTCCGCAAGTTCCTGGCGAGCATGGCCATGGACCTCACCGTCACCGGCTATGCCACGTACGACGACCTGCTCGACTACATGGAGGGCTCGGCGGCGGTGATCGGCACGATGATGCTGCCGATCCTCGAGTCGAGCGACCGGGCCGCCGCCCGCGAGCCCGCCCGCCAGCTCGGCCTCGCGTTCCAGCTCACCAACTTCATCCGCGACGTCGCCGAGGACCTCGACCGCGGGCGGATCTACCTGCCGGAGGAGGACCTGCACCGGTTCGGGGTCAGCCGCGAGGACCTGCTGGCAGCGGCCCGCGAGCGGCGCAGCAGCCAGAAGATCAAGAGCCTGGTCCGGTACGAGGTGCAGCGCGCCCGGCAGCACTACATCGCGGCCGCGCCGGGGATCCGGATGCTGGCGCCCAGCTCCCAGGCGTGCATGCGGGCGGCGTTCCGGCTGTACGGCGGCATCCTCGACGCCGTCGAGGCGCAGGACCACGACGTCTTCGTCCGCCGCGCCACCGTGCCGAAGGCGCGCCGCATCGCGGTGGCGCTGCGCTGCCTGCTGACCCGCCCGGGCGCCCCGGTGCCGATCCCCGGCACCCCGGCCGGTGCGCTCGACCCGCAGCCGGAGATGCCGCCGGTCGTCGTGCCGCTGTCCCGCGAGCCCGCCACCGAGCTGCACCTGCCGGCCGTCCTCGACCTGCGCGGCACCGCGGCATGACCGCCGTCGTCACGCGGGGGACGAGCGTATGAAGACCGCGGTCGTCCTCTTCACCCGTGACCTGCGGGTGCATGACAACCCGGCGCTCGCCGCCGCCGCCCGCGCCGCGGAGCGGGTCGTGCCGCTCTTCGTGCACGACCCCACGCTGCGGGCCGGCGACAACCGCCGCCGGTTCCTCGACGAGAGTCTCACCGACCTGAAGGCGTCGCTGCGGCAGCGCGGCGCCGACCTCGTCGAGCTGCGCGGAGATCCGGCCGCGGAGTCGGTACGGGTGGCGAAGCGCACCGGCGCGGAAGGCATCGGCGTCGCCGCGGACGTGAGCGGGTACGCCCGCGAGCGGGAGCGCCGCCTGGCGGACGCCTGCGCCGCCGAGCGGATCGCGCTGAAGACCTTCGACGGCGTCACGGTCGTCCCGCCCGGCGCGCTGCGCCCCACCGGCGGCGCGGGCCATTACAAGGTCTTCACGCCGTTCTGGCGGGCGTGGCAGGCCGCCGGCTGGCGCGACGTCGAGGACGCGCCCCGCAAGCTCCGGCTCCCCGACGACCTCCCGGCGTCCTGGTTCCGGGACCGTCCCGCGAAGGCCGGCGGCGGCGAGTCCGCCGGGCGGCGCAGGCTCACCGCGTGGCTGCCGCACCTGGAGGGCTACGAGGACGGCCACGACGCCATGGCGGCCGACCGGACGTCCCGGCTCAGCCCGTTCCTGCACTTCGGCTGCCTGTCGCCGCGGGAGGTGGCGGCCCTGGTCCACGGCCGCGCCGGCGCCGAGCCGTTCCTGCGGCAGCTGTGCTGGCGCGACTTCTACCAGCAGGTGCTGTTCGCGTTCCCCGACCTGCGGCACAAGGCATACCGGGCGTCGGCGGAGGACCGCTGGCGCGACGAGTCCGACGCGCTGCAGGCCTGGCGGGAGGGGCACACCGGCGTCCCGGTCGTCGACGCCGGCATGCGGCAGCTGCTCGCCGAGGGCTGGATGCACAACCGGGCCCGCCTCATCACCGCCTCCTACCTGACCAAGCACCTGGGCGTGGACTGGCGGGCCGGCGGCGACCACTTCTTCGACCTGCTGCTGGACGGCGACGTCGCCAACAACTACGGCAACTGGCAGTGGGTCGCCGGCACGGGCAACGACACCAAGCCGTACCGGCGCTTCAACCCCGTCAGGCAGGCGCACCGCTTCGACCCGGACGGCGACTACGTGCGCCGCTACGTGCCCGAGCTGGCCGACGTCGAGGGCAAGGCCGTCCACGAGCCGTGGAACCTGCCCGAGCCCCCGCGCCGCTACCCGGCGCCGCTGAAACTCTAGGCGGGCTCTAGGCGGTGAGCGCGACGCGGAACGCGGTGGTCAGCGCCTCGTCGAGGTTGTCCAGCAGGTCCTGCGGGTCGGCGTAGACGGCGGCGGCGCCGTGGTCGAGCAGCTCCGCCGCGCACAGCCCGCCGCTGGTCAGGCCGATGCACGGGATCGACACCTGCCCGGCCGCCTGCACGTCCCAGACCGAGTCGCCGACGAACACGACCTCCCCGGGGTCGAGCCCCGCCCGCCGCAGCGCCACCTCCACGATGTCCGGCGCCGGCTTGCTCTCCCCGGCGTCGTCGGCGCTGGTCACCGTGTCGATGACCGCGTCGGCGTCCAGGCACCGCAGCAGCGCGCCCAGCTCCGGCTTCGACGCCGACGTGGCGAGCACGTTGCGCAGCCCGCGGCCGGCGCACGTCTCCAGCAGCTGCCGCGCGCCCGGCAGCCGGCGCAGCGCCGTCCAGTGCGCCGCGTACAGGCTGGCGTGCGCGGCCCGCAGCGCGTCGTCGTCGCCGGGGTCGTGGCCGGGACCCAGCAGGTGGTCCAGGATCTTGTCCGACCCCATCCCGATCGCCCGGTGGACGCGGGCCGACGGGACGTCGTGGCCGAACTGCCGAAACGCCTGCCACCAGGCCGTCGTATGCAGGTAGACACTGTCGATGAGGGTCCCGTCGACATCAAAAAGCACACCGGTCACTGGTTTGGTCATGAAACCGTTGTACCCACCGACGGGGGGTTTCACTGGAGGTATGACCGAGCAACAGGTGCGGATCCTGGAGCCGTTCCCCGGCTTCGACGTCGACGAACTCGGTGACTTCGCCGTCGAGCACTGCAGCGTGACCCTCGCCGATCAGCTGGCGGGCGGTCCGGAGCACGCCCGAGAGACGGAGAGCCCGAAGGGGCTGGCTGGCATGGACGATTAGGGCCGACGGCGTTTGGGCAAGCGTCACTGCATGGTTCGTGATGCCCTCGCAGACGTCGTGCGGTTCGTGCCGTCACTGCTGCTGTTCATCGTCATCCTTCTGCTCGGCTGGGCCGTCGCGGTCGCGCTGCGGGAGGTGGTGCGCAAGCTGCTGGCGAAGGTCGGTTTCGACCGGCTCGCCGACCGCGGCGGTGTCGGCCGGGCGTTGTCGCGTGCGCGCTTCGACGCCGGCGACCTGATCGCCAAGCTCGTCTACTACGCGGTGCTGCTCTTCACGCTGCAGATCGCGTTCGGCGTGTGGGGCCCCAACCCGGTGTCCGACCTGATCGACGACGTGGTGTCGTGGCTGCCGAAGGCGGCCGTCGCCGTCGTGATCGTGGTCGTCGCCGCGGCGCTCGCCGGCGGCCTGCGCGACGTCGTCACCGGCGCGCTGGGCGGCCTGCCGTACGGGCGGCTCCTGGCGAACCTGGGGTACTGCTTCGTGCTCGGGCTGGGCATCATCGCGGCGCTCAACCAGATCGGCATCGCCACGTCGGTGACCATGCCGGTGCTGATCGCGGTGCTCGCCACGGTCGCCGGCATCCTCATCGTCGGGGTCGGCGGCGGCCTGGTCCGGCCGATGCAGCAGCGCTGGGAGGGCTGGCTGAGCCGCGTCGAGCAGGAGGCGCCGGCCGTGTCCGAGCGGGTGAAGGCGCACGCGCAGTCCCGCCGCGAGGAGTCGGAGGCCCGCCGGGCCGCCGAGGAGGCCGCGCGGCTGGCGGAGGCCGAGCGCGAGGCCGAGGCGGCCAGGCAGGCCGAGGCGGTGCGCCAGGCAGAGGAGGCCCGGCAGGCCCGCCTGCTGCAGGCAGCGGCGAACGAGCCGTCCGCGGGGGCGGACGCCCCGACGATGGTGGTCCCGACCGTGCCGCCGACCGTGCCGCCGGCCGTGACCCCGCCGGCCGTGACCCCGCCGCCGGCGAACCCACCGGCCGGCGGGCAGATCCAGGTGCCGTCGCAGCGGCCGGTGGAGAACGCCGACCAGACGGTGGTCATCAATCCGCCGCCCCGCGACGACGCCTGAACGTTTCCAGCGAAACCCGCCCGAAAGGGCGGGTTTCGCCATTTCCGGACCTTTTCTCCGCCAATAGGTGCGATCGACATAGCAATACCTTGCTATGTGTTAATGCCATGCCCTCAGCAACCCTCGACGTTGCCCTACAACCTCTGTTCGGCGCGATTCTCGGGAGTGACGGCCTCTGTTCCGCGCTGCGGAAAACTGGCATGTTGTGACGGCGTATATCGAGCATTCGGGATATGCGGCGCCGGCGTGCGCGTAGGCCGAGGGTGGGCCACGTCGGAGCAGCACCACGGGGGAGTCAGTAACAACCCTTCGGACACAGCCCGTCCTGAGAGGGGGCATGATGAGCCGACGGACATGGGTGCGCGCCGCAATGGCGTCCGCACTCGTTCCGCCACTGCTCGTGATCGTCTCGGCAAGCCCGAGTCAGGCAGCACCGGTGCAGAGCGGCAGCTTGACATCGGTGCCGGGTGCGACGCTGGCCAAGCAGAGCTCGGCCGCGAAGTCACCCACGAGTCGCATGGCAAAGACCGACCAGTCCCTGCTCAACCGCACCGACAGCACCCGGCTGCCGATTGCGGTGAAGCTCGACTACGACTCGACCGCGACATATGCCGGCGGTATTGCCGGATATGAGGCGACGAGCCCGTCAGTCACCGGTAAGGCGCTTTCCGGAAGTACCGCGGAACAGCGTTACGAAAGCCGCATCAAGGCAATCGAGGACAAGTTCCTCGGGCAGCTGCAGAAGCAGGTTCCGGACGCCAAGGTCGGCCAGAAGCTGCGGACCGTCTACGGCGGTATCGCAATGTCGGTGCCGGCGAACAAGATCGGCGCGATCCTCACGCTCGACAACGTGGTGGCGGTCCAGTCCGACGCCGCACGCGCCCCGCAGACCGACTCCAGCACCAGCTTCATCGGTGCCGACCAGGTCTACCCGTCGCTCGGCGGCAAGCCGAACGCCGGCAAGGGCGTCATCTTCGGCTCGCTCGACAGTGGCGTGTGGCCGGAGCACCCATCGTTCGCGGACAACGGCAACCTCGGCGCCCCGCCCGCGAAGGCGGACGGCACGCCGCGTGCCTGCGACTTCGGCGACAACCCGCTCACCCCGGCGGCCGACCCGTTCGTCTGCCAGAACAAGCTCATCGGTGGCAAGGGCTTCCTCGACACCTACAACGCGCTGCAGCCGATGGAGATGTTCGGGTACACCGCCCGCGACTCCGACGGTCACGGCACCCACACCGCGTCGACCGCCGCCGGTAACCCGGTCGCGTCGGCGCAGGTCCTCGGGGTCGAGCGGGGGCCGGTCAACGGCGTCGCGCCCGGCGCCTGGGTCTCGGTGTACAAGGTCTGTGGCGCCACCGGCTGCTACAGCACCGACTCGGCCGCCGCGGTCGCCCAGGCGATCAAGGACGGCGTCAAGGTCATCAACTTCTCGATCTCGGGTGGCGCGAGCCCGTACACCGACATCGTGGAGCTGGCGTTCTTCGACGCCTACAAGGCCGGCGTCTTCGTGGCCGCCTCCGCCGGCAACTCCGGCCCGGGCGCGTCCACGACCGACCACCTGTCGGGCTGGGTCACCACCGTCGCGGCGTCGACCCAGAAGCGTTCCTTCGAGTCGACCCTGACCGTCGCATCCACCGACGGCACCTCGGCGACGTTCAAGGGCGTCTCGATCACCCAGGGGGTCAGCACCCCAACGCAGATCGTGATGGCGTCGGCTCCGCCGTACAGCAACGCGCAATGCACCGCGCCGGCACCGGCCGGTCTCTTCACCAACAAGATCGTCGCGTGTGAGCGCAGCCCCGGCCGCATCATCAAGGGCTTCAACGTGCGGCAGGGTGGTGCCGCCGGCATGATCCTGTACAACGCCACGCCCGCCGACGCGCTGAGCGACAACCACTGGCTCCCGACGGTGCACCTCGCCGACGGCACCAGCTTCCTGTCCTTCATGGCCGCCCACGCCGGCAACAAGGCGTCGTTCACGGCGGGCACGAAGGTCATCGGCACCGGTGACACGATGGCGAGCTTCTCGTCGCGTGGCCCCGGCGGCCAGTTCATCAAGCCCGACATCTCCGCCCCCGGCGTGCAGATCCTGGCCGGCCAGACGCCGGTCCTGGACGACGCGGCCGGTGGCCCGCCCGGCCAGTACTTCATGGCGATCGCGGGCACCTCGATGTCGTCGCCGCACATCGCCGGCTCCGCCATCCTGGAGAAGGCGGCCCACCCGGACTTCACCCCGGGTCAGATCAAGTCCTCGCTGATGACCACGGCGACGACCAACGTGAAGAAGGAGAACGGGACGACTCCGGCCGACCCGTTCGATCTCGGCGCCGGTCGGGTCCAGGTCAACCTCGCGGCCAACCCCGGTCTCACGTTCGACGAGACGGCCGACCGGATGTACGCGCTGGGCAACGACCCGGTCAACGCGGTGCAGATCAACCTTCCGTCGGTGAACGCCCCGGTCATGCCGGGCAAGCTCACCGCGGTCCGCACGGCGAAGAACGTCTCCGGCAAGACGCAGACCTACAGGACCGAGGCGACCTCGCCGGCCGGCTCCTCGATCACTGTGTCCCCGGCGATCTTCACCGTGAAGGCGGGGGAGACCGCGACCATCAACATCACCATCAAGTCCAACGCCCCCAAGGCGCAGTACTTCGGTGAGGTCCGGTTGAAGCCGGTCAGCTCGAGCGTGCCGGCGCTGCACCTGCCGGTGGCGTTCATCCCGCAGCAGGGTGACATCACGGTGACGCAGTCCTGCACGCCGCCGTCGCTGACGCTGCTGCAGAACAGCACCTGCACCGTGAAGGCCACGAACAACACCTTCAACGACACCACGGCGGACTTCACCACCACGTCCACGATCAACCTTCCGATCGTCGGCGCGAACGGTGCCACGGTGGTCAACCCGTTCAAGGCCGAGAAGAAGGGCGCGTCGCTCGCCGGCGCGATCCCGGGCACGCCGTCGATCGCCCCGGGCACCATCGCCGGGTACATCCCGCTCGACCTGTTCGGGGGCACGCTGGTGACCCCGATCGGCGATGAGGACCTGACGACGTTCAACGTGCCGTCGTTCAAGTACAACGGTGTCGAGTACTCCTCGCTCACCGTCGACTCGAACGGCTACCTGTACCCGGGCAGTGACGACAGCCGTGAGAACAACAACTGCTGCGACATCACCCCGATCCCGAACCCCGCGAGGCCGAACAACGTCCTCGCGCCGTTCTGGACCGACCTCGACGGCACGGGCGCGACTGGTCTGCTGATCAACGTGCTCACCGACGGCGTCGGCACCTGGACGGTCGTCGAGTGGCGGGTGAACGACTTCGGCACGCTCAACCAGCGCCGCTTCCAGGTCTGGCTGGGCTCGGGCGGTCCGCAGGACATCGCGATGTCCTACGACTTCGGGACGATGGGTGCGCCGCCCGCCGGGCAGAACCTCGTCGTCGGGGCCGAGAACGCGTACGGCAACGGTGGTCAGGGCCTGCCCGTGAACACCCTGCCGAGCACGGACCTCTACGTGACCAGCACCGACCCGGTGCCGGGCGCGTCGACGTCCTACACCGTCACGGTGAAGGGTCTGCTCCCCGGCACCGGCAGGGTCTCCACCTCGGTGGTCACCCCGGCCGTCCCGGGCACGACCGTCGTCAACACCGACATCGGCGTGACGCTGAAGCTCAACCGCATCGGCACGTAACAGCGCCCTTGCAAGGCACATCCTGGTGACGAAGACGGCCGGTCCCGAGCCACGGGGCCGGCCGTCCGTTGTTGACGAATGTTGCACTTGCTGTGCAGGATCAGGGGTATGCGAACGTTTGCGAACGGCGGCGAGTTGCTGGCTTCAGTCGGCGAGGTCCTCGGCCACAGCGACTGGCGGGAGATCACCCAGGAGCACATCAACCTGTTCGCCGAGGCCACCGGCGACTTCCAGTGGATTCACGTGGACGCGGAGCGGGCCGCGGCCGGACCGTTCGGCACCACCATCGCGCACGGCTTCATGAGCCTGTCGCTGCTGCCGGTCCTGGTCTCCGGCGTGTACCGGGTGGAAGGCTCCCGGATGGGCATCAACTACGGGCTGGACAAGGTGCGGTTCCCGTCGCCGCTGCCGGTGGGGTCCAAGGTGCGCGCCACGGTGCAGCTGCTGTCCGCCGAGGACATCGGCGAAGGCTGGCTGCAACTGAAGAACAAGGTGACCGTCGAGCGCGAGGGCCAGGAGAAGCCGGTCTGCGTCGCCGAGTCGCTGACCCGGCTCCTCCTGTAACGCGACGCCTCACGCAGCCCGGACTCAGCCCGGCAGCGACACCAGGTCGGCCAACGCCGTGCGATGAGCGGAGGCCGACCCGAACGTCGCCGCACTGGCGCGGGCCCGCTTCAGGTACAGGTGCGCCGGGTGCTCCCAGGTGAAGCCGATCCCGCCGTGCAGCTGCACGCACTCCTCGGCGGCCTTGACCGCCACCGGGGAGCAGAACGCCTGGGCGACGGCCGCCGCGACCGGCAGGTCCGGGTCGCCGGTCGCGAGGCAGCCCGCCGCGTAGCGGGCCACCGCGCGGGCCTGCGTGACGCTCACCCACAGGTCCGCGAGCCGGTGCTTGACCGCCTGGTACGAGCCGACCGGCCGGGCGAACTGCCGCCGGGTCTTCACGTATTCGACGGTCGTGGTCAAGCACCAGTCCGCGACGCCGAGCTGCTCGGAGGCGAGCAGCGCCGCCCCGGCCAGCAGCGCCCGGTCCACGGCGGCCGCGGCGTCGGCGGTGACCAGCCGCCCCGGCGCGCCCGCGAACGTGACGTCGGTGAGCGGACGGGTCAGGTCGAAGCTGACCACCGGCACCCGCCGCGCCGCGGCGGCGTCCACCGCGTAGAGCCCAGCGGCGGAAGGCACCAGCAGTACATCGGCCGCCGCGGCGTCGACGACGCTGGTGACGGTGCCGTCCAGCCGGTCACCCCCGGCGGTGACGGTCCACGGCTGCGAGGTCCGCCAGGACAGCGGCACCGCCAGCGTCGCCGTCCGGCTGCCGGCGGCGACCGCGTCGAGCAGCGGGTCGCCGGTGCCGGTCAGTGCGGCCACCGCCAGGACGGAGCTGCCGAGGAACGGCACCGGCGCGACGCTGCGACCGAGCTCCTCCATCACCACCGCGGTCTCCCGCCACGACGCGCCCGCGCCGCCGGCCGCCTCGGGCACCGGCAGCCCGGCCACCCCGAGGTCGACGGCCAGGGACCGCCACAGCTTCAGGTCGACGGGTTCGGCCGACTCGATCCTCGCCAGCACCGCCTCGAACCCGGCCCGGTCGCCCAGCAGCGCGCGCACGCTGGAGCGCAGCTCCTCCTCGACCTCGCTGTACAGCAGATCGGTCATGCCGCCACCTCCGCTTCGCTCCGGCGTCGGCCTGCCCCGAACCTGTCACATGATGAGCGGCCCCAGCCGCTCCGCTGTCCGCTCATTTCGGCAGGTCCTTCCACGCGACGTCCTTGTCGAGCCGGTGCTCCGGCGGCAGTCCCAGGACCCGCTCCGCGACGATGTTGCGCAGGATCTCCGACGTGCCGCCCTCGATCGAGTTGCCTTTCGCGCGGAGGTACCGGTAGCCGGCGGTCCGGCCGGAGAAGTCGACGATGGTCGGCCGCCGCATCGTCCACTCGTCGTGCCGCAGCCCTTCCTCGCCGAGCAGGTCCAGCTCCAGGCCGGAGATCTCCTGGTTGAGCCGGGCGAAGAGCAGCTTCGCCGCCGAACCCTCCGGGCCCGGCTGGCCGGCCGCGAGCTGCTGGCGCAGCCGCATTCCGGTGAGCCTGGCCGCCTCCGCCTCGACCCACAGCCGCAGCAGCGCGTCGTGCAGCGCCGGGGTCCGCAGCTCGGGCCGCTCCCGCCACAGGTCGGCGACGATGCCGATGCCGCCGCCCTCGCGGGGCGCCGCGCCGCCGCCGATCGCGACCCGCTCGTTCATCAGCGTGGTCTGCGCGACCGCCCAGCCCTCGCCGACCGCGCCGAGCCGGTCGGTGTCGGGGATCCGGACGCCGGTCAGGAACACCTCGTTGAACTCGGCCTCGCCGGTGGCCTGGCGCAGCGGCCGCACCTCCACCCCGGGCGCGGTCATGTCGAGCACGAAGTACGTGATGCCCTGGTGCTTCGGCACGGCCGGGTCGGTGCGGGCGATGAGGATCGCCCACCGCGCCTCGTGCGCCATCGACGTCCACACCTTCTGGCCGTCGACGACCCACCCGTCGCCGTCCCCGTCGCTCACCCTGACCGCGCGGGTGCCGAGGCCGGCGAGGTCGGATCCGGCGCCGGGCTCACTGAACAGCTGGCACCACACCTCCTCGCCCGTCCACAGCGGGCGCAGCCAGCGCCGCCGCTGCTCGTCGGTGCCGTGCCGCAGGATCGTCGGGGCCGCCATGCCGAGGCCGATGCCGATGCGCCGCGGGTTGTTGTCGGGGGCGCCCGCCGCGGCGAACACGTCCTCGACGGCCGCCTGCTCCTCCCGCGGCAGGCCGAGCCCGCCGAGACCTTCCGGGAACTGCACCCACGCGAGCCCGGCGTCGAACCGGGCCCGCAGGAAGTCCCGCGGGTCGAGCGCGTTGGGATCGTGCGCGGCGAGGAACTCCCTCGCCAGGTCCGCCGGCTTCAATTCAGCGGTCCTCCCGCCACGTAGATGACCTGCCCCGAGACGAAGCCCGCGCCCTCGCTCGCCAGGAACGAGATGGTGTGCGCGACGTCCGCCGGCACGCCCACCCGGCGGACCGGGATCCGCTCGGCCGCCGCCTGCTGGAACGCCTCGAAGTCGACCTTGACCCGGGCGGCGGTCGCGGCGGTCATGTCGGTCGCGATGAACCCGGGCGCGACGGCGTTGACGGTGACGCCGAACGGGCCCAGCTCGATCGCCAGGGTCTTCGTGAAGCCCTGCAGCCCGGCCTTCGCGGCGGAGTAGTTGGCCTGGCCCCGGTTGCCGAGCGCGGACGACGACGACAGGTTGACGATCCGGCCGAACTTCGCCGCCGTCATGTGCGTCTGCGCGGCCCGGCTCATCAGGAACGCACCCTTCAGGTGCACCCCCATCACCGTGTCCCAGTCGCTGTCGCTCATCTTGAACAGCAGGTTGTCCCGCAGCACCCCGGCGTTGTTGACCAGGACCAGCGGCGGCCCGAGCTCGCCGGCGACCCGGTCGACGGCGGCGGCCACGGCCTGTGCGTCGGCGACGTCCGCCCCGACGGCCAGGGCGCGCCCGCCGGCGGCCTGGATCTGTTCGACAGTGTCCTTGCAGGCGCCCTCGTCCAGGTCGAGCACCGCCACGGCGTGCCCGTCGGCGGCCAGTCGGAGGGCGGTCGCGGCGCCGATGCCGCGGGCCGCGCCGGTCACGATCGCCACGCGGGCCTGTGTGTCAGTCATGCCTCCGATCCTCACCCGTGAGACACGGTCCTGAAAAGGCACTGCAAGTGCAGATTGTTCACACCACCCGCGTCATATGTCCGATTGGCGGAATTTCCCGCAAGTTCCCGGCGGGGAACCGTTCAGGTGCGGCACGGTTGCGCCGATGGTCTCAGCGTCACACGGAAGAGACGGCACCACGGGGGGCACGGATGAACGGCAACACGATCAAGAAGGCAGTCACGCTGGCCGGTTTCGCCGCCCTGGCGGGTCTCGGGACGATGATCGGTTCGACCACCGCTTCCGCCGCTCCCGCCGGCGCCTCCGCTGCGGCCTTCGGTGGCAAGGCCGTCGCCTACGTGCGGGCCGGCGTCATCTACAGCAGCGACGGCTACAGCGAGGTCCGCCTCACCGAGGACGAGGTCAACGCCCGGCCGCGGTTCAACCCCGACGGCACGAAGCTCGCGTACCTGCACAACAACACGGTCTGGGTGATGAACGCCGACGGCAGCGGCAAGCGCCAGGTCAGCGACCGGGTCTCCGGCGGCGCCTCGTGGTCCCCGGACGGCAGGTGGATCGCCTACGCCGCGCTGTCGTGCACCGGCGGCCCCGGAGTCTTCCGCGTCGCGGCCGACGGCCCCGAGGGTCCTGAGGGCTCTGGGTCGCAGCCGCTCTTCCCCGCCTCCTGCCGCGACCAGGCCGTCCCCGAGGTCGCGTACATCACCGAGCAGGCAACCGAGCAGGCCGGCCCGGTGAAGCTGGTGGACCGGCTGCGCACCGACGACGCGGTCGCCTGGTCGCCCGACGGCACGAAGATCGCGTTCCGGGGCGGCGAGTGCGAGTCGATCGCCGACAACTGCCTGAGCGTCGGCACCGTCGAGACCGGCACCGAGCGCGCCATCGACTACTACGGCGGTGGCGGCAGCGGCACCAGCGGCTTCGGCGTCGTCCCCGCCTGGTCGCCCGACGGCCGGAAGGTCACCTGGACCACCTACACCGAGGACGGCACCGCGGTGCGGGTCACCGAGGCCGACGCCGACGGCGGCAACCGGCACCAGATCGGCGCCGCCGACGACCGCGAGATGGTCTACGCGGGCACCCGCACCGGCGTGCTCACCGCGTCGCACCAGGGCCACTCCTGGGTGACCGCGGTCGACCTGGCCACCGGCGCGCGGACCCCGCTGCACCAGGGCTCGCAGCCGACCGTTCAGGCCTGATGGCCAGACACCTGCTCGGCATCGCGCTGGCGCTCACGCTGGCGTCGTGTGGCTCCGGTCCGACACCTGTCGGGCCGGAGCCTTCGCGTTCGGCGACCGGCGGCGCGCTGCTCGCCGTCGAGGACCTGCCCGACGGCTACGTGACCAGCCCGCCGCAGGTGGAGCCCGAGGTCAGCGGGGACAGCACGGTCAGCGTCGCCGGCTGCGGCGCCCTGATCGACCGGTTCCGCGGGGGCGGCACCGGTGTCCGGTTCGAGGGCGGCTCCGCCGGACCGTTCCTCGCCGAGGAGGTCTCCGCGGATCCGGATGCGGTGGATGTACTGCGGGAGCTCGGCACCCGGTGCGCGGCCTTCACGGACACCGATCCCGGCGGCGGGACGACCAGCGTCACGGTGACCGACGCCGGTCTGCCGAGCCTCGGCGACGAGTCCGCGGCGGTCCGGATGGCGGCGTCCGGCGGCGCCGGCGACGACGCCTACACCCTCGGGGGCTACCTGCTCGTCGTCCGCGTCGGCGGCGCGACCTGCACCCTCGTGCACTTCGGCCAGCCGGAGGTGGACCGGGCCGAGACCGAGACGATCGCCAAGGCGGCGGTGCGGAAGCTGCGGCGGCCACAATGAGGCATGCGGCTGGGCACGTTCAACCTCATGCACGGGCGGTCACTCGCCGACGGGCAGGTCGACGCCGGCCGCGTCCACGCGACGATCGCCGCGCTGGACACCGACGTCCTCGGGCTGCAGGAGGTCGACCGGGGCCAGCACCGCAGCGGCCACGCCGACCTCGCCGCGATCGCGGCCGACGCGCTGGGTGCGGGGCACGTCATGTTCGTGCCGGCGGTGGTCGGCACCCCCGGCGAGGGCTTCCGGACGGCGACCGACGGCGACCAGGACGGGACCGACCCGCACTACGGCGTCGCGCTGGTGAGCCGGTATCCGGTGGTCGAGTGGCGGGTGACCCGCCTGCCGGCCGCCCCGCTGCGCTCACCGCTGCTGGCCGGGCCCCAGCTGCTGTTCCTCGACGACGAGCCGCGGGTCCTGATCGCCGCGGTGCTCGAAACCCCCGCGGGGCGTGTGACGGTCGCCACCACCCACCTGTCCTTCGTCCCCGGCTGGAACGTCCGGCAGCTCCAGCTGGTCCGCCGGGCGCTGCGGCCGCTGCCGGCACCGCGCGTGCTCCTCGGCGACCTCAACCTCCCCGGCGGGCTGCCCCGGCTCTTCTCCGGCTGGCACCGGCTCGCGCGCCTGCCGACCTTCCCGGCGCCGGCGCCACGCGTGCAGTTCGACCACGTGCTGGCCGACGGGCGCGGCATCGAGCGCCTCCCGCGGGTCCTTCGGGTGGCGGCCCCGCCGGTGCCGTTCTCCGACCACCGGCCGCTGGTTGTGACACTCCGTGACCGGCCGGGCACGCTGAAGATCGATTAGGGCAGATTTAAGTGCGAGCGGAATGCCTGCTTGCGGCGGTTTGTCCCGGCATGATTGCGAACCGTGTTCGGATAACTACGATTCTTCGGTGCCTTGTAGATTGGGCGTTCGTTTGTTGGGATGCGTACCGTCAGTGATTTCCAACCGAAGGTACAAGGCCGCAGAGGCCGCCGGTCCGGAGGATAAGAGCCGTGAAAGGTCGCCACCGCTCAGCGGGGTCGTCAGGCGCAGCGCTCAAGATGGGCGCCGCCGCCGTCGCCGTGCTCGTAGTCCTCGCCGGCAGCTGGTATGCGTTCCGGAAGTACTCCCAGCCGTCGTGCGGTGCGTCCACCAAGCTCACGGTCAGCGCACCCTCTGACATCGCACCCGCGCTGAAGCAGCAGGTCGCCGACTGGTCCGCGCAGGCCAAGACCGACGACGGCTGCGTCGACGTCGAGGTCATCGAGGCCGCGTCCGCCGACGTGGCCGCCGCGATCGCCGCGACCTCGAAGAAGTCCCTGACCGGCGTCGGCCAGGCCAACGGCAAGACCCGCATCCCCGACGTGTGGGTGCCCGACTCGTCCCTGTGGCTGCAGCGCCTCCGCGCCGTCAACCCCGCCGGCCTCCCCGCCGACGCCAAGTCGATCGCCCGCAGCCCCATCGTCGTCGCCGTCCCCGAGCCGATCGCGACCACCTCCTTCGGCTGGCCCCAGACGAAAATCAAGTACACCGACCTGATCGGAAAGGTCGCCGGCGACCAGAAGGTCAAGCTCGGCATCGTCGAGCCCAGCCGCGACTCGACCGGCCTCGCCGGCCTGATGACCCTCGCCGCCGCCGCGACCGCCTCCGCCGGCGGCAACCAGACCCAGGCCACGCAGACCGCGACCGCCGCCCTCCGCGCGCTCGCCGCCGGCCGGTCCTCACTGCGCGACGACCTCATGCAGAAGTTCCCGCGCGGCTCCGACCCGCAGGCACTCAGCGCCGGCCTGACCGTCGCGCCGCTGTCGGAGCAGGCCGTCATCCAGTACAACGCCCAGCAGCCGCCGGTCCGCCTCGCCGCCATCTACGCCGAGCCCGCGCCGCTCGCACTCGACTACCCGTTCGTCATCCTCAGCAAGGAACGCACCGCCGCCGCCGAACAGCTGCTCAAGGTGCTCGGCGGCGACCAGTTCCGGGACCGGCTCGGCGCGATCGGCCTCCGCGGCTCCGACGGCGTCGCCGGCAAGGGCTTCCAGACCCCGACCGGCGCACCCACCTCCCTGACCGCCGGCCAGGTCCCCGACGCCGCCGCCATCGAAGGCCTGCTCACCAAGTGGCAGGCGATCACCCTCCCGGCCCGCATGCTCGCCGTCATCGACGTGTCCGGCTCCATGCTCACGAAGGTCCCCACCGCCGGCGGCGCCGACCGCATGACGGTGACCCTCGAGGCGGCCCGCCGCGGCATGCAGCTCTTCGACGACTCCTGGGCCCTCGGCGTGTGGACCTTCTCCACCCAGCTCGACGGCGCCAAGGACTACAAGCAGCTCGTCCCCATCGGCCCGCTGGTCAGCCAGCGCAACCAGTGCCTCCAGGCGCTGCAGGGCATCCGCCCCAAGCAGAACGGCGACACCGCCCTCTACGACACCATCCTCGCCGGCTACAAGGCCGTGCAGAGCGGCTGGGACCAGGGCCGGATCAACTCCCTCATCGTCATGACCGACGGCGAGAACGACGACCCCGCCGGCGGCCTCTCCCTCGAGCAGCTGATCGCCGAGCTCAAGGCGACCGCCGACCCGGCCAAGCCCATCCAGGTCATCCTCATCGGCATCGGCGACAAGGTCGGCGAGGGCGCCATGCGCCAGATCACCGACGCCGTCGGCGGCGGCACCTTCGTCGCCCCCGACCCGGCCAAGATCGGCGACATCTTCCTGCAGGCCATCTCGCTGCGCGGCCAGGCCGCCCAACCCAAGTAGCCGTCACCCGCGTCCAGCTCACCGCCCCGCCACGATCCTGCACCGCACGGGATCACGGCGGGGCGGCGGCGCATACTGGGTGTGTGATCGCGGTGACCGGGGCGTCCGGGCAGGTCGGCAGGCGAGTCGCGGCGGGGATCCCCGAGGCGCGGCGACTGACCCGCAAGGACGCCGAATACGGCGACACCGACCGGATGCGGCAGGCGCTCGACGGGGTCGAGACGCTGTTGCTGGTCTCGGCGCGCGAGTCGGACGACCGGGTCGCCGAGCACCGCAGCGCCGTCGACGCGGCCGTCGCCGCCGGCGTCCAGCGGATCGTGTACCTGTCGTTCGCCGGCGCCGCACCCGACTGCACCTTCACGTTCGGCCGGGACCACTGGCACACCGAGCAGCACATCCGGCAGACCGGCCTGCGCTGGACCTTCCTGCGCGACAACCTCTACCAGGAGATGCTGCCGATGCTCGCCGGCCCCGACGACGTCATCCGCGGCCCCGCGGCCGACGGCCGGCTCGCCGCCGTCGCCTACGACGACATCGCCGCGAGCGCCGTCGCGGCACTCACCCAGGACGGGCACGACGGACGGACCTACGAGCTCACCGGGCCCGAGGCGCTGACCATGCACGAGGTCGCGGCCCGGCTCGGCCTCACCTACGTCCCCGAGACCGTCGAAGAGGCCTACGCGTCACGGGCGCACTACGGGGCGCCGGCGTTCGAGGTCGCCGGATGGGTCAGCTCCTACGAGGCGATCGCCGCCGGCGAGCTCGCGACCGTCAGCGACGACGTGCGGCACCTGACCGGACGGGACCCGAAACCGCTCAGTCCCAGGTGAGCAGCTGGTCGACCGGCGCGTAGTCGTCGGTCAGGACCCGCGCTCCGCCGACGAACGCGCGAAGCTCCTCGCCGGTCAGGGAGTCCGGCATCGCCCGTACCGGCGACGTGGAAGCGAACACGACGAAGTTGCTGCCGGTCTCGCCCCGCAACGCGGGCTGCGGCGCCACCAGGGTCACGAACGGGAACACGGCGGCGATGGTCGCGACCTCGGCACGGACGAAGCGGCGGGCCGGACCGTCGATGACGTTGAGCGCGTAGACACCACCCGGACGCAGCACCCGCCGGACGTCGGTGACCAGCTCACGGGTCGTGAGATGCCACGGGACCGCGAGATGGCCGAACGCGTCACCGATGACCAGGTCACGCGACGCGGACGGCTGGCGGCGCAGACCCGCGCGGGCGTCACCGGTCTCGACCCGCAGCAGCGGACCCGTCCGCAGACCGAGCCGCCGCCGGTCGAGCTCGACGAGCGCCGGATCCAGCTCCAGGACGAGATTGTCGCTGCCCGGACGGGTCGCGGCCACGTACCGCGGCAGCGTGAACCCACCACCACCCACATGCAGCACATCCAGCGGACCCGCCGGCAGACCGTCCACATAGGACCCGATCCACCGGGTGTACGCGTACTCCAGATGCTCCGGGTCGCCGAGATCCACATAGGAGTGCTGGGCACCGTTGAGGAACAGAACGCGGCCCTCACCCCCCTCCTCGCCGACCGAGGCACACGTGTAGGCGGTCTCCACATCGCACGGGGAAGGGGTGACGATGCCGAGCGGCACGCCGATCACGACGAACGCCGCGGCCGCCGACAGGTTGCCGGTGCGCCGCCAGTACCCGCCGAAGCCGAAGCCCGCAAGCGCCAGCACACCCGCCAGGACCAGCAGGATCACGCTCGTCGGCACAGTGGCCACCAACACGAACCCCGTCGCGAACGTCGCCGTGATCGCGCCGAGCGTGCCGACGCTGGACAGCCGGCCCACCACCCTGCCCGTGTGCGCGAGATCGGCCAGCTGCAGCTTCACCACCAGCGGGGTCACCGCCGACAGCAGCGCCGCCGGCACGAACAAGGCCATCGCCGCGAGCAGCAGCACACTCGACGGCCCGGCGTCGCGCAGCCACGCACCGGCCACCCGGACGATCGGCAGCGTCGCGGCCGTCGCGGCGGCGCCCAGCAGCAACAACGGCGACAACAGCCGGCGCGGGTCGCCCCGCCGGTCCGCGAGCCAGCCACCGGTCCACGCGCCATACGCGATCGCGGCCAGGGCCACACCGATGATCGCGGTGCTGCTCGACAGCGTCACACCGACGTACGGCCCGACGAGCCGCAGCCCGACGATCTCCAGGACGAGCACGGCACCGCTGGTCAGGAACACCAGACCGGCGGCGATGCGGTTATTGAGGGGTGTCGCGGCATCCACCGCTCTAGCATGGGGCACATGTCCGATTCGACGCGCATACCCGCCAAGCCGACCCTCGATGGCCTCGAGGCGCGCTGGGTAAAGGTATGGGACGCCGAAGGAACCTACCGATTCGACCGGACCGCCACCCGCGACAGCGTGTTCTCGATCGACACGCCACCGCCGACGGTGAGCGGGGCACTGCACATCGGCCACGTCTTCTCCTACACACAGACCGACGCGATCGCCCGCTACCAGCGCATGCGCGGCCGGGACGTGTTCTACCCGATGGGGTGGGACGACAACGGCCTGCCCACCGAGCGGCGGGTGCAGCTCACGTACGGGGTGCAGTGCGACCCCGCCCTGCCGTACGACGAACACCTCGTCATCACGAAGACCCCCGGCGGCCCGCCCCAGAAGATCAGCCGGCGGAACTTCATCGACCTCTGCAAACGCCAGACCGAGGTCGACGAGCAGGCCTACGAACAGCTGTGGCGCAACCTCGGCCTGTCCGTCGACTGGACCCTGCTCTACACGACGATCGGCGACCGGGCCCGGACCGCCGCCCAGCAGGGATTCCTCAACAGCCTCGCCCGCGGCGACGCGTACGCCGTCGACGGCCCGACCCTCTGGGACGTCACGTTCGGCACGGCGGTCGCGCAGGCCGAGCTCGAAGACCGCGAACGCCCCGGCGCCTACCACCGGATCCGCTTCGGCGACTTCACCGTCGACACGACCCGGCCCGAGCTGCTGCCCGCCTGCGTGGCCCTGGTCGCGCACCCCTCCGACGAGCGGTTCCAGCCGCACTTCGGCACGACCGTGCGCACCCCCCTGTTCCACGTCGACGTGCCGCTGCTCGCCCACCCCCTGGCCGACCCCGCGAAGGGCACCGGCCTCGTGATGGTGTGCACCTTCGGCGACCTCACCGACGTGACCTGGTGGCGCGAGCTCGACCTGCCGACCCGCACCGTCATCCAGCGCAACGGCCGGCTCGGCCTGCAACCCCCGCCCGGCGTCGACGAGGACCAGTACGCACTCGTCGCCGGCCTCACCGTCAACCAGGCCCGGGAGAAGATCGTCGCGGCACTGCGCGCCGACGGCATGCTCGAAGGCGAGCCACGGCCGATCACCCACGCGGTGAAGTTCTACGAGAAGGGCGAGAAACCCCTCGAGATCGTCGGCACCCGCCAGTGGTACATCCGCAACGGCGGCCGCTCGCCAGAACTCCGCGCCGCGCTGCTCGCCCGGGGCCGCGAGCTGCAGTGGACCCCGGCCCACATGCGCTCCCGCTACGAACACTGGGTCGAAGGCCTCACCGGCGACTGGGTGATCAGCCGGCAACGCTTCTTCGGCGTGCCGATCCCGCTCTGGTACCGCCTCGACGACGACGCTCACCCCGTCCACGACGACCCCATCGTGCCTTCGGCGCTGCCGATGGACCCGAGCAGCGACACGCCACCCGGCTACGACGAGTCGCAGCGCGGTCGGCCCGGCGGGTTCATCGGCGACCCCGACGTCATGGACACCTGGGCGACGTCCTCGCTGACCCCGCAGATCATCGGCGGCTGGCTCGACGACCCCGACCTCTTCACCCGGGTCTTCCCCATGGACCTGCGCCCCCAGGCCCACGAGATCATCCGGACCTGGCTCTTCTCGACCGTGCTGCGCGCCCACGTGGAGCACGACGTGCTGCCGTGGAAGCGGGCGTCGATCGCCGGCTGGATCGT
The DNA here is from genome assembly GCF_040654975.1 of Dactylosporangium sp. NPDC050588. Taxonomy (NCBI): domain Bacteria; kingdom Bacillati; phylum Actinomycetota; class Actinomycetes; order Micromonosporales; family Micromonosporaceae; genus Dactylosporangium; species Dactylosporangium sp. NPDC050588. Next base: position 137,828 of record NZ_JBFAJA010000006.1, read on the forward strand.
CGACCCCGACCGCAAGAAGATCGGCAAGTCCAAGGACAACGCCGGCGACTCCCCGGAAGCCATGCTCGAACGGCACGGCGCCGACGCCCTGCGCTACTGGGCGACCAGCGCCCGCCCGGGCGTCGACACAGCCCTCGACGTGAACCAGATGAAGATCGGCCGTCGCCTGGCCACGAAGCTCCTCAACGCGAGCCGCTTCGTGCTCGGCTTCCCCGTGCCCACCAGCGGAGCCGTCACCGAGCCCGTGGACCAGGCCCTGCTGGCCGCCCTGTCCACCGTGGTGACCGAGGCGACGGCGGCCTTCGAGGTGTACGACTATGCGCGCGCCCTCGAACGCACCGAACAGTTCTTCTGGTCCTTCTGCGACGACTACCTGGAGCTGGTCAAGTCCCGCGCCTACGGCGAGCTTCCCGCCGCCGACTCCGCCCGGACCGCTCTGACCACGGCGCTGTCGACCCTGCTGCGGCTGTTCGCCCCGTTCCTGCCCTTCGTGACGGAGGAGATCTGGTCCTGGTGGCAGCCCGGCTCCATCCACCGCGCCGCTTGGCCGACCGGCATTTCCGCCACTGACGGCGGACCGTCCTCCGCCGCTGACGGCGGGCCTTCCTCTGTCGCTGACGGCGGACCGTCCTCCGCTGCTGATGGTGGCGCCTCCTCCGTCGCTGACGGCGGACCTTCCTCTGTCGCTGGTGGCGGCCCCTCCTCTTCTCGTCAAAATCCCTCATCCGCCGACATTTCCGACATTTCCCCTTTGTCGGTCGCGACGGCGGTGCTGGCGGCGGTGCGGAAGGCGAAGTCAGCGGCCCAGCAGTCCATGCGGGCCGAGGTGGCGCTGCTGGCGGTGGCCGGCCCCGCGGCCGTCCTGGAGCAGGTCAAGGCCGACCTGACCGCGGCCGGCAACATCCGGTCGTGGGCCATCACCGACGCTGAGGAACTGTCCGTTACCGTCACGTTGTGATGGAACTCCAGGCCATCGGGGTCCAGCACCCCGCCGTGCGGCAGGTGCAGCACATCCAGAACAACACCGCACCAAACCGCTACAAGCTCTTCGTCGCCGAGGGCCTCTGGGCGCACAACATGCTCCTGGAGGCCGGCGCGCCGATCGACACGTTCTTCTGGTGCCCCGAGGCGATCTACGCCGACGAGGCTCACCGCCGCGCCGAGGAGATCGCCGCACGGGCGGACCGGTCGTTCCGGATCTCGCTCCGGACCCTGGAGAAGATCTCCGAGCGCGACAAGCCCGACGGCCTGCTGTCCCTGGCCGCCCTGCCCCGCTGGGACGCCGACGATCTCCGGTTCGGCAAGACGTCGCTGGTACTGGTCGCCGACGGCCTCGAGATCCCCGGCAACCTCGGCACCCTGATCCGGTCCCTGGACGCCTGCGGGGCCGACTGCCTGGTGCTCACCAACCGCAAGACCCGCCTGACCCACCCGAAGGTCATCCGCGCCAGCCAGGGCGCGATCCTCACCGTGCCGACGATCGAGTTCGAGCAGACCGCCGACGCCGTCGCCTGGCTCCAGCGCCACCGGTTCACGGTCCTCCTCGCCGACACCGACGAGGCGGTCAACTACCGCCAGGCAAACTACTCGGGCCGCACCGCCCTCGTCGTCGGCAGCGAACGCTACGGCATCGGCAAAGAGTGGTACGGCCACGGCTACCAGCGCGTCGCGGTCCCCATGCTCGGCTCGGGCGACTCCCTCAACGTCTCCGTCTCCGCCTCAGTCCTCCTCTACGAGGCACGCGCCCGCAAGTCGTCCTGGTAACCCACGCCGCGGACCGCTGCGTGACGCACGCGCCCCTGGCTTCGAGCACCCGCCGGTAACCCCGCCAGCACCAGCACCAGCACCGGCGACGAAGACGCGATGATCGTGCGCGACGAACGTCCGCCAGTTACACGCGCTACCAACGTCCGCCGAGAACACGCGCTACCAACGCCCGTCGGTAACACGCGCGACGAACGCCCGTCGGTTACACGCGCTACGTACGTCCGCCGAGAACACGCGCTACCAACGCCCGTCGGTAACACGCGCTACGTACGTCCGCCGAGAACACGCGCTACGAGCGACTGCCGGTCATGCGCGTCCGCGGACGGGTGCCGGTAACGCGCGCCTGCGAGTTGGACGGGTCGGTGGGTCCGCTGGTCGATGGCTGGCAGCACCGTGTCGGTGGGCAGCCTGCGCTGAACGTTCGCGGGTCCGGAACGCTTCGGGCTGGTGCCGCACCGCCTACTTGGCAACCTACACCACGCCTGCAAATTGACCTTCAAACCCGTATCCAGGACAGTACGTACGGTAGTTCAGGCTGTTCAGGGTTACAGGGACTTGAGGTGGCGGGCGGCTTCGGGGAGGGGTTCGCCGACGGTGCGGTGCAGGGCGAGCCATAAGCCCGGGATCGCGCCGGCGGGTTCGCCCCGGGCGGCGAAGAGCGCCGTCAGCCAGTCGCTCGCCTCGCGGAGCAGCCGCGGGTCGTCGGTGAGCAGCGCCGCCGACAGGGCGTGCAGGGCGTGGTCGATCGCGTCGTCGAACAGGCCGCCGTCATGCGAGGCCGGGCCCTGCGAGGCCGGGTCCTGAGGTCCGGAGTGGGGGGACTCGAGCCAGCTCCGGCGGGCCGTGGCGCGGAACTCGGCGAAGCGGACGACCATCTCGGCGTGCTCGTCGGCGCCGGCGTGGCGGGCGCGGTCCGTGGCGGCGCTGTGCAGGTCCCCGCGGGCGACGAGGCCGTCGAGCACCGACGCGGCGGCGCGGGCGTCCTTCGCCCAGCCGGAGGCGCCCAGCGCCCGGGCCCGCGTGTCGTCCGGTCCGAAGGCGCCGCCGCCGACGAGGACCGGCAGGCCGGCCTCGCGGGCGGCGTCGATGAGGCGGCGGGCGGCGGGCAGGGAGGCGGCGACGGAGCAGCTGATCGCGACCGCGTCGGCGTCCACGTCGTCGAGGAATCGGGCGAACTGGCGGGCCGGCATCGACGCGCCGAGGAAGGTGGTGCGCCAGCCGGCCGCCTGCAGGCAGTACCCGACCAGGCGGGCCGGCAGGCCGTGCCACTCGCGCTCCGCGCAGGTGAGGATCACGTGGCCGAGCGGGTCGGTGGGGGCGGCGATGCGGGCGCCGACGGCGAGGGCGACGGACTCGCTGATCGCGGTCGCGGCGTGCTCGTGGGCGACGGTCCATGAGCCGGCCGCCCAGCGCAGGCCGACCTGCTCCTGCGCGCGGCCCACGACGTCGAGCAGGACGTCGACCGGGTCGGCGCCGCCGTCGACCAGCGCGAGCGCGTGTGCCACGGCGCCCGCCGCGTCCCGGCGCTCCAGGAACGAGAAGTACGGCCCGAAGGACAGCGCGGTCACGAGGCGGCCGCCCGCAGGGCCAGGACCGCCAGGTCGTCGCGTTGCGTGCCGTCGGAGCCTTCGAGGACGGCGATCTCGATCGCCTCCACCAGCGCGTCGACGCCCACCTGCGCGTACTGCGACAGCAGCTCGGTGAGGCGCCGCGTGCCGTCGCGGACGCTGTGGTGGCGGGCCTCGGTGACGCCGTCGGTGTAGAGGACGAGGGTGTCGCCGGGTGACAGGGTGACCTCCGCCGGCGTGTACTCGACCTCGGGGACCAGGCCGGCCGCGAGGCCGCGCACCGCGACGGGCTCCACCGAGCCGGAGGCGCGCACAGCCAGCGGCGGCGGGTGCCCGGCGGAGGCGACCTTCACGTGCAGGGCGCCGCAGGGCTGGCGGCGGACCCGGCCGTAGACGGCGGTCACGTACCGGCCGGAGGCGGTGCCGTCGAGCATCGTGTTGAGGGCGCGGAGCACCGCGGCGGGGTCGCGGTCGACGGCGGAGGCGCCGCGGACGGTGTGCCGGGCCTGGCCGGTGACCACGGCCGCCTCGACGCCCTTGCCGGAGACGTCGCCGAGGACGAACGACCAGTCGTCGGGGCTGCCCCACGCGTCGTAGAAGTCGCCGCCGATCTCGGCGTCGGCGGAGGCGGCACGGTAGCGGGCGGCGAGCGCGCTGCCCTCCAGCTTCGGCAGCTCCGGTGGCCGGAGGCTGGCCTGCAGGACGGTGGCCACGCCGGCGCGCTCGGCATACCGGCGGGCGGCGTCCAGCGCGAGCGCGATGCGGACCGCCAGCTCCTCGGCGATGGAGATGTCCTCGGCGACGAACCCGAAGCCGGTGCGGCGGGCGAGCGTCAGCGTGCCGAACGTCGTGCCGCGGGCGGTCAGCGGCAGGCCCAGCACGTCGGCCGGGCGCAGCGCCGCGACCTGCTCGCGCATCCGCTCGTCGGGCACGAGGGCGAGCAGGCCGTCGGGCTCCAGCGGGTCCTGCTCCAGCGAGACGTGCAGCAGCTCCGGCCGCCCAGTGACCAGTAGCCTCGACTGCCCGTCGACCCCGTCGGCGTCGGGATGGCGCCGGGCCGCGGAGGAGGTGCCCGTCTTGTTGACGACGAGGCTGGTGTACGACGCCCCGTCCCGACCGATGAGCATGATCTGCGCCCAGTCGGCGAGGTGCGGCACGCACGCGGTCAGCGAGCGCCGGACGGTGTGCGGCAGGTTGAGCGACCCGGAGACGGTGCGGCTGGCGTCGGCGAGGAACTGGGCCCGCCGCTGGGCGACGGCCAGCATGGCAGCGTCGTCCAGCGAGTCCGGGGCACGCCCCACGAAGCCCAGGTCACTGGTCATGGGTTCGAGTCTGCGTCGTACCCCGGACCGGGTCAAACGGTGTGAGCGTTTGAAGTCCGCCCGATGGGTACCACACACTGTTGACCAGCGATCAGTAGCCGATCCGTAGCTCGGTTCGCGAAAGGACACAGCGCAACGTGGTCAACGACGAGACAGTCTGGGAGCTGTCGGTGCGCCGCGAGGGACAGCGGGCACGACTCGACGCGGTGGGTGACCTGGATCTGGACACCGCACCGAAGTTGCTCACAGAGGTGGTCAAGCAGCTGGACGCAGGCGTGACGGAGCTGGTCATCGACCTGACCGAGCTCGCCTTCATCGACTCGAGCGGGCTGGGGACGCTGGTCGGCTGCTGGCGGCGGGCACAGCAGGCGGGCGCGACCTTCATCGTCGCCAACCCCAACGACGACGTGTCCATGACCCTGGAGATCACCGGTCTGGACCAGATCCTGCCGATCAGGGACGAGAAGCAGGCCGCCTGAACAACGAGCGGACGAGAAGCAGGCCGCCTGAACGACGAACGGGCGAGAAGCGGGCCGCCTGAACAACGGGCGGGCGAGAAGCGGGCCGCCTGAACGACGGGCATTGGCGCTGACAAACGAGAACGACGAGCGCCGGCGCTGATGAACGGGAAGGGCGCCGGCCTAGATCAGCTCGGCCCAGACGATCTTGCCGATCGGTTGCGGGCGGACGCCCCACGAGTGGGCCAGCCGCGACACGATGAACATGCCCCGCCCCGAGGTGCTGGTCTCGTTGTCGATCTCGGAGATCCGCGGCAGGGCGGGGCTCGCGTCGCCCACCTCGATGAGCACCGCGCCGTCGCGGCGCAGCAGGCGCAGCGCGGCCGGCGGGACGCCGTGCCGCAGCGCGTTGGCGACCAGCTCGTGCCCGACCATCACCGCGGCCCGGGTGAGGTGGGGCAGGTCCCACATGTGCAGCGCGCGCGTGATCACCCGGCGGGCCTGACGCGCCCCGCCGGCGGGCACCTCGACGCTGACCGCGTCCGCGCCGGGCGCGACGAGGTCGTCGGGGTCGACCGTGAACACGTTCCTCATGGTGCCCGCTCACGCCCCCGTTGAACAGTGACACGGCGCCGCGAGTCGGGCACGTGACAGGTTTGCGGCAGGTCTGCGATGGGCAAACCGAAACCCAATCGAACTCCAGGGGGGCCCGTAATGCTCGTCCAGCCAGAAATGACGGTCGCCGGTGGCGCGCAGCGCTCTTCGGACCTGCGTGCCGCGCTGTCGGCGCGTCATCAGGAGCTAGCCGACGAGTATGCCGAGGCGGTCGCCGAGATGACCCTCGCGGGTGTGGTCGACGCCGGTGACGACGTCGCCGACCTGGGCACCAAGGCGTTCAGCCGGGACCAGGAGCTCGCCCTCGCGCTGTCGATCCGCGGCCGGATGGACCAGGTGGAGCGGGCGCTGGAGCGGCTCGCGGAGGGCACGTACGGCCGGTGCGAGCGCTGCGCCGAGGACATCCCGGTCGCCCGCCTGACGGCCTTCCCGTCGGTGACCCTCTGCGTCCACTGCAAGAGCCTGACCGAGCGCCGGTAACGCGGAAGACACCGAGCCCAACGCAAGGGCGACGCGACAAGAAAAGATCGACAAGGCGGCGCTAGTGGCGGGCGCCGCTGGCGCTCAGCCGCTCGACGACCCCGAGGGCCCGGTGCGCCGCGCTCTGCAGGTGCGGCAGGTAGTCCGCGGCGGCGGAGTCGGCGGCGAGGTCCTCGGACAGAAACGCCACATAGTTGAGGATGGCGCCCAGCGCGTTGGAAAGGTCGTGGGCCCCGTCGGCGATCTCGGCCCGCAACAGGGCGAGCTCGTCGGCCGGTTCCGTCGCGCCCATCCGTCCCCCTGACTAGAGTGAGTCCCGTTCTACTGTTACGGGGCGTAGTCGAATGGTAACTCTAGTCACAGCACTGCTGGTAGTAGCGGTGTTCTTGCGTGCACTTGTGGGGTACGCCGCCACCCGGGATCCGATCCAGCGGGACATCACGCTGATCTTCCTGCCCCCGGTGGTGGTGTGCGCCACCGCGGTGGCCCGCCAGGTCCTGGTGAGCCCGCTGCCGCTCGCGGCGAGCGCCGCCTCGACAGCGCTGCTGATGCTGCAGCCGTACCTGACGCTGCGGCTCACCGCAAAGCTGCGGCACGTGCCGGCCTGGCTCAGCCGCGCCCTGCTGGTCGCGCTGCTCGCCAGCATCGCCGCCGTCGCGGTCGCGCCCCGGCCGCTCAACCTCGGCTACCTGCTGCTGGCCTCCGGCGCGTTCACCGTCACCGAGGTGATCGCGGGCACGTACCTGCTGCTCGGCGCCCAGCGGCGCTGCGGCGCGGCCCGGGCCAGGCTGCGGCTCGCCGGGGCCGCCACCTATCTGTTCGTGCTGATGATGCTGATGCTGTTCACCGGCGCCGTGCTGTACCCGGGCACGACCAGCTGGCTGGCGCCCGCCGGCCGGGTCGTGGCGCTGGTGTCCGCGGTCGGCTACCTGGTCGCGTTCATGCCGCCCGCGTGGCTGCGCCGGATGATGTCGGCCACCGTCTGGTACGAGGCGACCGAGGACCTCCAGCGGCTGCCGGCCGCGGTCAGCACCGGCCAGGTGTGGCGCCGCTACGTCCAGGTGGTGCACGAGACGACCGGCGCCGACGCCGTCGTGCTGGTCCGCACCGCCCCCGACGACCGCCTGGAGCAGGTCGCCGCCGTCTGCCGCTCCGGCGCCAGCCTGCCGCACGAGCCGATGCCCGAGCTGACCGCCGCCGACCTGCAGGCGCTCCTGACCGCCAGGCAGCCGGCCAGGGGAGACAAGAGCGAGCTGGCCGCCTGGTACGCGCAGACCACCGGCGCCCAGTACGTCACCGCGCTCGAGCTGCCGCTGGCGCAGGGCGAGTGCGGCGCCGTGCTGCTGCTCGACCACTACCGCGCCCTGTTCACCGGCGACGACCTGCGCCTCGCGGCGGTGCTCGGCGGTCAGGCCCAGGTCCTGGCGGAGCGCAGCACCATCGTCGCCGAGCAGCGCCGCCTCGCCGAGCAGCTGGCCGAGTCCGTGGACGCGCTCACGTACGCCAGCCAGGCCAAGAGCGACTTCCTCGCCGGCATGAGCCACGAGCTGCGCACCCCGCTGAACGCGATCATCGGCTTCAGCGACCTGATGCGCGCCGAGCACCCCGACGGCGACCGGCGTGCCGTGCCCGCCGAGTGGGTCGACCACATCCACAACAGCGGCCGGCACCTGCTCTGCCTCATCAACGACATCCTCGACCTGGCGAAGGTCGAGGCCGGGCGGATGGAGCTGCACCCGGAGCCGCTCGCCCTCGACGCCGCGGTCAACGACGTGATCACCGGCCTGCGGCCGCTCACCGACCGCAAGCGCCTCGAGGTGACGATCGACGTGCCGCGGGTCGGGGTCCTCGCCGACCCGCTCCGGTTCCGGCAGATCCTGGACAACCTGCTGTCCAACGCGATCAAGTTCACGCCCGAGGGCGGCCGGATCTCGCTGACCGCCGCGCAGGGCGCCGGCGAGGTCGCGCTGACCGTCGCCGACAGCGGGGTCGGCATCGCCGCGGCGGACCACGGCCGCGTCTTCGAGGAGTTCCAGCAGGTCGGCGACGCCGCCCAGCGGAAGGCCGGCACCGGGCTCGGCCTCGCGCTGACCCGGCGGCTGGTCGAGGCGCACGGCGGCTCGATCGCGCTGCAGTCCGCGCTCGGCGAGGGCAGCCGCTTCACCGTACGGCTCCCGGACGCCACCGCCGAGATCCCCGACGCCGCGACCGCCGAGCCGCTCGCGGACCGGAGCGTCAGCGCGAGCAGCGCGCGCGGCCGGGTGCTGATCATCGACGACGACGCCCGTGCGGCCGAGCTGCTGCGCACCTACCTCGGCGCCGCCGGATACCGGGTGCGGGTCGCGCCCGGCGGCAGCGAGGGCCTGGCCGCGGCGCGGAGCTGGACGCCCGACGCGATCCTGCTCGACGTGATCATGCCGGACATCGACGGCTGGGACGTCATCCGGGAGCTCAAGCAGGAGGACACGCTGCGCGACATCCCCGTCTTCTTCGCCACGATCGTCGACGACCGCAGGGCCGGGCTGTCGCTCGGCGCCACCGACTTCTTCGTCAAGCCCGTCGATCACGACCTGCTGCTCGCCCAGCTCGCCCGGCACGTCGTGCCGGCGAAGGGGGCCGGCGCCGAGGGCGCCTCGGTGCTGGTGGTCGACCGCGACGACCAGACCCGGCACGTCGTCGAGCAGCACCTCCGTGACGGCGGCATCGACGTCGTCACCTGCGACGACGGCCCGGAAGGGCTGCGCCTGTCCCGGGACCGGCGCTTCGATCTGATCATCTGCGACCTGCAGATGGCCGACGTCGACGGCTTCGCGCTCCTCGCCGGGCTCGAGGGCGACCCGGCGACCAGGGGGATCCCGGTCCTGGCGCTGACCGAGCCGGATCTGTCCGACGCCGACCGGGTCCGCCTGACCGGCAAGGTCATCGGCACCATGCCCCGCAGCGCCGCCGCCTCCGACGGCGTCCGCGAGTGGGTCGACCTGGCCGCCGTGGCCAGCACACTGTCCGACGCACGCGGAAACGGAGCGATCTGACATGAGCAGGCCGAGCGCAGCGGAGGTGACGGCATGAGCAAGGTCCTGCTGGTCGAGGACGAGGAGCTGAACCGGGTCCTGGTCAGGGCGATCCTCGCCCGTGCCACCGACGACACGATCCGCCGGGTCGAGCTGGTGGAGGCGGGCAGCCTGCAGGTGGCCCGCGACGCGCTCGCGGAGCACGCCGTCGACCTGATCCTCCTGGACGTCAACCTGCCCGACGGCAACGGGCTCAGCCTCGCCGCCGACCTCAGCGCCCAGCCGGACCGCCCGCAGGTGATCGCCCTGACCGCGAGCGTGCTGCCGCACGAGCGGGCCGCCGCGATGAGCGCCGGCTGCGACGCGTTCCTCGACAAGCCCTACGGCGCGCAGGACCTATTGAAAATCATCGGTGAGCATCTCCCCTGATGACCGGGTTTGAGCGTCACCTACCCGTGGGTAGGTGAATTGACGCTCACTCATCGTCGCCGGGGAGGAACGGGTGCGAACACTCGCCGATGGTCTCCGCCTACAGATGGACGCTCTGGACTACGTCCTGCTGTCGCTCTACTTCATCACCGTCCTGGGCGTGGGCCTCGCCGCCCGCCGCTCCATCAAGAACAGCGCCGACTTCTTCCTGTCAGGGCGTTCGCTGCCCGCCTGGGTGACCGGCCTCGCGTTCGTCTCCGCCAACCTGGGTGCCCTGGAGATCCTGGGCATGGCCGCCAACGGCGCCAAGTACGGCATGATGACCGTCCACTACTACTGGGTCGGCGCCGTTCCGGCGATGGTGTTCCTCGGCATCGTCATGATGCCCTTCTACTACGGCTCCAAGGTGCGCAGCGTCCCCGAGTACATGCGGCGCCGCTTCAACCGCCCCGCCCACCTGCTCAACGCGCTGTCGTTCGCGCTCGCCCAGGTCCTCATCGCCGGCGTCAACCTGTACGCGCTCGCGCTGATCATGCAGGCGCTGCTCGGCTGGCCGCTGTGGACCGCGATCGTCGTCGGGGCCGCGATCGTCCTGGCCTACATCACCCTCGGCGGTCTCTCCAGCGCGATCTACAACGAGGTCCTGCAGTTCTTCGTGATCATCGCCGGGCTGTTGCCGATCGCGATCATCGGCCTGGTGAAGGTCGGCGGGATCAACGGGCTGTTCGACGCGGTCCGCGACACGAAGCTCGGCGAGGCCGGCCTGCACACCTGGGCCGGCACCGGCGGCAGCGACAACCCGCTCGGCGCGCCCTGGTGGGGCATCGTCTTCGGGCTCGGGTTCGTGCTGTCGTTCGGCTACTGGACGACGAACTTCGCCGAGGTCCAGCGTGGCCTGTCGGCGCGGAACATGAGCGCCGCCCGCCGGACGCCGATCATCGCGGCCTACCCGAAGGTCCTCATCCCGTTCGTCACCGTCATCCCGGGCCTGGTCGCGCTCGTCACGGTCAAGGGGCTCGGCGCCGACACGGGCGACCTGCAGTACAACAACGCCATCCCCCTGCTGATGCGCGAGTTCCTCCCGAACGGTGTGCTCGGCATCGCGGTCACCGGTCTGCTCGCGTCGTTCATGGCGGGCATGGCGGCCAACGTCTCCGGGTTCAACACCGTCTTCACGTACGACATCTGGCAGGAGTACGTGAAACGGGACAAGCCCGACGGCTACTACCTGCGCATCGGCCGCTGGATCACGGTCGTCGGCGTCATCATCGGCATCGGCACCGCGTTCATCGCCTCCGGCTACAGCAACATCATGGACTACATCCAGGCCCTGTTCTCGCTGTTCAACGCCCCGCTGTTCGGTGCGTTCATCATCGGCATGTTCTGGAAGCGGATGACCGCGTGGGCGGGCTTCTGGGGGCTGCTCACCGGCACGGTCGCGGCGTTCATCGTCTACGCCGGCTACAAGTGGTGGGGCTGGTTCACGTTCGGCTCCGACCTCGACGAGTCGTTCTGGGGCGCCGGCATCGCGTTCGTGACCGTCGCGATCGTCTCCGTCGTCGTCACCCTCTTCACCACCCGCAAGACCGACGAGGAGCTCAGCGGCCTCGTGTACGGCGTCGGCGACCACGACCTGACCGCCGGCGAGCTCGCCGGTGACCGGGCCTGGTACCGCTCCCCGGTCCTGCTCGGCGCCGGCGCGCTGATCCTGGCCTTCGCGTTCTACCTGCCGTTCCTGTAGGGGGTGCTGCACATGTCCGACCAGCCGACGAAAGCGGAGACCGCCAGGGCGGCCCGGTTGTTCGACGTCCGCCGCGTCATCGGCGGCCTGTTCACCGTGTACGGCGTGATCGTCACCATCGTCGGCCTGTTCGACTCGCAGGCCGAGATCGACAAGGCCGCCGGCGTGCGGATCAACCTGTGGATCGGGCTCGGCATGCTCGCCCTCGGCCTGCTGTTCCTGCTGTGGCAGTGGTGGCGGCCCGCCGAGCCGCCGCCGGCGAGCGACATCCCACCGGCGGACCAGATTCGGGAGTAACAGCCAGTTCCGGGCTCCGGCGCGACAGGGGACACTGCGCGGCATGGACATCGTGCTCGCTGACATCGCGCCGGACCCGGAGCCGTCCGCGGCCGGAGTGGCGGTCGTGGTCGTGATCGGCGGGATCGTGGTGGTGACCGCCGTCATCGTGCTCGTCGTGTGGCTCCTACGCCGGTCCCGGTCCTAGCGCGGCCTCAGAGCAGCCTCAGAACACCAGCCCGATGAGCACCGACGCGGCGTTCGCCCCGAGACTCGTCACCAGCAGCAGCGCCGGGTCGCGGCGGCACGCCAGCCACAGCGCCGCCGCCTCGACCACCACGACCGCCGCCTCCGCGCCCCACAGCGCACCCGCGGACGGGCGCGGCGCCAGCGACCACCACAGCACCGGGTGCGTCAGCAGGTTCACCGCGACCCCGAGCAGCGCCGCCTTCCGCCAGGCCGCCAGGCGGAGCGCCGTCAGCGTCAGCACGTACAGCGGAACCTCCACGGCGAGGGTCAGCAGCAGCGCCGGGATCACCCAATGAAGGTAACGCTGAAGGTAACGCTGCAGTTCCTGGTCGCCGCCGGTGCCGCCCTCACCGTCGCCCTCGGCGCGCCGCTCGCCACGACCGTGCTCGGCCTCATCGCGTTCGGCGTGCTGCACAACGTCCTGGAGCTGCGCTACGTCACCGGGCGGTTCGCGCCGGTGCTCAACGGCCGGTTCCTGGCCGTGCTGCTCGGGCTGATCACCGCGATCGTGCTCTGCCGGCTCGCCGCGATCGTCGTCGGCCAGCCGGCCCGCACCGCGGAGATCCTCATCGGCTACGCCGTCCTCGCCGCCGGGTGCGCGCACGCGCTGCGCGGCTGGCTGCTCGGCCTGTCCGGCGCCGTCCTCGCGGTCGCCGGCGCGGTGTCGCTGACCTGGCCGGCGTACCACTTCGTGGTCCTCGCGCACCTGCACAACGTCGTGCCGCTGTTCTTCCTGTGGGAGTGGGCCGCGACCCTGCCGCCCGCGACCCGCCGCTGGTTCCGGGGCGTCCAGGTGGGTTGGGTGCTCGTGCTGCCGTCGCTGCTGCTGTACGGCGTCGCCGACGCAGCACTGCGGGACGTCTCCGCCTCGGCGGTGGCCTCGTTCGCCGGCGACCCCGCGAAGATCGTCGCGCTCAGCGCCCCACCCGGCGCCGACACGGTCATCGGCGCGCGGTTCCTCGTCGTGTTCGCGTTCCTGCAGACCATGCACTACTTCGTCTGGGTCTGGTTCCTGCCGCGGCACGCGCCGGACGCGGCCAGGGCCTTCGAGCGGCGGGTGCCGTGGCTGCGCGGCCCGCGCGCCTGGGCCCTCGGCGCGGGCCTCGGCGGCGTCCTCGCCATGCTCTTCGCCGTCGACTACGCCTCCGGCCGGGCGATGTACGCGGCATTCGCCTCCTACCACGCCTACCTGGAGTTCCCGGTGTTGCTGGCGTTGCTCCTCGGTGCCGATGCAGCGCGTTCACAGCTGGTTTTCAGGGAAACCGGACCCGGCAGCCAGGAAGCGGCGGCAATGTCGACGGTGACAAGGGAACACTGACGCAACTGGGAGCGAATCATGACGCGGCTGCTTGTGGTCGACGACGAGCCGGACATCGTCGAGCTGCTGTCCGCGAGCCTGAAGTATCACGGCTACGACGTCGCCAGCGCCACCAGCGGCCGGCAGGCGATGGAGGAGGCCCGCCGCTTCCGCCCCGACATGATCCTGCTCGACGTCATGATGCCCGAGCTCGACGGCTTCGAGGTGCTGCGCAAGCTGCGCGGCGAGGGCACCCGCGTGCCGGTCCTCTTCCTCACCGCCCGCGACGCCACCGAGGACAAGATCAAGGGCCTGACCCTCGGCGGCGACGACTACGTCACCAAGCCCTTCAGCCTGTCGGAGATCCTCGCCCGCATCCAGGCCGTCCTGCGCCGCGTCGCCGACCCGGCCGGTGGCGCCGCGGCCGCGTCGTCCCGGCTGACCTTCGCCGACATCGAGCTCGACGAGGACACCCACGAGGTGTTCAAGGCGGGCCAGGAGGTCCAGCTGTCGCCGACCGAGTTCAAGCTGCTGCGCTACTTCATGACCAACCCCGGCCGCGTCCTGTCCAAGGCCCAGATCCTCGACCACGTCTGGCAGTACGACTTCGGCGGCGACGCCGGCGTCGTCGAGTCCTACGTGTCGTACCTGCGCAAGAAGATCGACACCTCGGAGCCCCGCCTGCTCCAGACCCTGCGCGGCGTCGGCTACTCCCTCCGGCTGCCCCGGACATGAACGCCTGGCCGCTCCGCGTCAAGCTCGTCGCCCTGATGCTGTCGCTCCTCACGGTCGCACTGGCGATCACCGGCGGCGTCAGCCTCTACAGCACCCGCTCGTTCGCCTACCAGCGGGTCGAGGACCAGCTCCGCGGCAGCGCCCACAAGCCGGGCGACCCCTGCAGGGTCCGGCAGGATCCGTTCGACGGCCCGGCGCAACGCAGCGCCTACTGGGTCGGCTGCCTGAACAGCGCCGGCGAGATCGCGCAGGTGTACTTCATCAAGAGCGCGAGCAACGACGCGCAGGGCGCGCCAGACCTGCCCACCAGCATCGTCGCGCTCCTCGCAGATACCGACCCGACCCCGCAGGGCGACTACCTGCTCACCATCCCGCCCAAGGGCGGCGTGGGTCACGACTGGCGAATTCTGGTCACGCGCGACCCGATCCGTGGCCCGGTGGTGATCGGCCTGAGCCTGGACGAGGTCGACGAGACGGTCAACCGGCAGCTGTGGGTCACGATCGGCGTCGGTGCGGGGGTCCTCGTGGCGCTCGCGGTGGTCGCGTATCTGCTCGTGCGGTCCAGCCTGCGGCCCCTCGTCGAGGTCGAGCAGACCGCGGAGGCGATCGCGGCCGGTGACCTGACGCGACGCGTACCAGAGGCGCATCCGCGGACGGAGGTCGGCGGGCTGTCGACGGCGTTGAACACGATGCTCGGCCAGATCGAGACCGCGTTCGAGGAGCGGCGGGCCAGCGAGGAGGCGGCCCTCGCGTCGGAGGAGCGCATGCGCCGCTTCGTCGCCGACGCCAGCCACGAGCTGCGCACCCCGCTGACGTCGATCCGCGGCTTCGCCGAGCTGCACCGCCAGTCGGGCGCCACCGACGAGACCGTCGGCCGGATCGAGCACCACGCCACCCGTATGGGCCTGCTCGTCGACGACCTGCTGCTGCTCGCCCGGATGGACCAGCAGCGCCCGCTGGAGAAGAAACCGGTCGACCTGCTGGCCCTGGCCACCGACGCGATGATCGACGCCCGGGTCACCGCCCACCACCACAAGCTGCGCCTGCGCACCCTCGGCGGTGGCGACGACGACGTGGACCTGGAGGAGCCGGTCGTCCTCGGCGACGAGACCAGGCTGCGCCAGGTGCTCCAGAACCTCATCACCAACGCGTTGACGCACACCCCCGCCGGCACCGAGGTGACCGTGTTCGTCGGGACGGAAGGCCGCGACGCGGTCCTCGAGGTCGCCGACAACGGCCCCGGCATGACCCAGGAGGACGCCGACCGCGTCTTCGAACGCTTCTACCGCACCGACCCGAGCCGCACCCGCGCGCTCGGCGGCTCCGGCCTGGGCCTGTCGATCGTCAGCGCCCTGGTGACCGCCCACGGCGGCAAGGTCACCCTGCGCACCGCCCCCGGCGAGGGCGCCGCCTTCCGCGTCACCCTCCCCCTGTACACCCTCTGACCCACCACCCGGCCGCGCTCTGACAGACGTTGGTCAATGCCACGATCTAACCCATTTGTGCCATAGATGCTGCGCGATCTACCCCCGTTTGAAGATCAAACTGCGCGTAGATCGCGCACCCTCGATGGAGCAAAGGGTGCGAAAGCTGGCATTGATCAACGTCTGTGGGTTGAGGTGGATGCGGGGATGGAGGGCGGGTGGAGATGGGGGCGGGTGGGGACAGGGGTGGCGCCCCCGCCGGTCGATCCGCCGGTCTGGCTGCCCGGTCTGGTTGCCGGACTCACGATAAGACGTTGGTCAATTCCATGATTGACCGCTTATGCGGTTTCTATACGGGTTCCACCAGTGGGTGTGGTGCGGTGGCCGGGAAAAGCCGTGATCCGGAAGACCTCGTGTACCCAGGGGTGCACGAGGTCTTCCGGATCATGGAGAGTGGGCGGTTACGGGTGGGTCCAGGTCTGGGCGCCCGTGCCGTTGCAGTCGTAGATCTGCAGCTGGGTGCCGTTGGTGGTGGTCGAGCCGGGGATGTCCAGGCACTTGTTCGCCTGCGGGTTGCGGATCGCGTTGTTGGACTCGATCACCCACTGCTGGGCCGCCGTGCCGTTGCAGGTGTACAGCTGCACCAGCGTCCCGTTGGTCGTCCCGCTGGCCTTCACGTCGAGGCACTTTCCGGCCAGGCCGGTGATCGTGCCGTTGGCGTTGATCGTCCAGGTCTGGGCGCCGGTGCCGTTGCAGTCGTAGATCTGGACCTTGGTCCCGTCGGCGGTCTGGCTGGCGTTGATGTCGGCGCACTTGCCGAGCGCCTTCAGCGTGCCGGTCCGGGCGCCGCCCGGGGTGCCGATGCCGGGGCCGGTGAACGTGTAGCTGTCCAGGTCGAGGATCGCCCCCGAGCCGCCGGTGAACACGATGTACAGGTCGTGCGTCCCGTCGTCCGGCTTCGTCACCGGTCCGCTGACCTCGGCGTAGGTCTCCCAGCCGCCGGTGTTGGGCACGGTGAGGCGGGCGACCTCGGTGCCGGTGGGGGAGTCGTAGCGGAAGGAGACCGTGCCGCCGCCACCGCCGGAGGAGACGCGCGCCTTGACGCCCGTGATGTTCTTCAGCGACACCGCGTGGTGCCGGACGCTCTCCCCGGACTGGATGTCGCCGAGCCGCTTGCCGCCGTCGGCCGCGGCCGCCGTGATGACCTGCGGGCCGGATAGCGACACGTAGTGCTCGGCCTGCCAGTACTTGGGCCAGAGCGTGAACTCCGAGGAGCCGGTCAGCGGGACCGAGCCGGCCGCGCCGTTGTCGGTGTAGGTGGCGCGGACGACGAAGAACAGCACCGAGTCGGGCCCGGCGTGCACCGGCCCGGTGTTGAAGGTGGCGGAGCAGCCGGTGCCGGAGCCCTCGTCGTGGGCGTGCTCCTGGTGGCCGAGCGCGACCGCGATCACGATCTTGGAGCAGTCGATCGGGCCGTCCTGCGGGTCGGTGGCCGAGGCCGTGACCGTGAAGTTGTCGTTCCAGTCGAACATGCCGCCCGCCGGGACGCCGGAGATCGTGACGGTCGGCCGGTTGTTGCCGACGGTGATCGGCACGAGCGTCGTGCCGGTGTGGCCCGCCGGGTCGCGCACCGTCAGCCGTGCCTGCTTCGCGCCGTTCGTCGTGTACGTGTACGACGGGTTCGCCGCGGTGGAGTCCGTCGTGCCGTTGTTGTCGAAGTCCCAGGCGTACGTGATGGCGTCGCCGTCAGGGTCGCTGGAGCCGGCGCTGGAGAAGGTCACCGCGAGCGGCGCGAGCCCGTTGTCCTTGTTGACCGTGGCCTTGGCGACCGGCGACCGTCCACCCTGGACATAGTTGATTTTGTACAGGCCGGCGTCGGCGGCTCCGGAGAAGTAGCCGCTGCCGTACTCCAGCATGTACATCGAGCCGTCGGGGCCGAACTGCCAGTCGATCGGGTGCACGAAGGGCGCGCCCGCGTTGACCGGCTCGATCCCGCCGGAGACCGGGTTGCCGGTGGCCGGGTTGCCGTTGTCGAAGTTGACCATCTTGACCCAGTTGCGGCAGTACTCCGAGATGATCCACTTGTTGTCGTAGTACTGCGGCCACTTCACCGACGAGTTGAGGTTGGGGTCGTAGTGGTACACCTCGGTGTGGTTCGGCGAGCCGCACCCGCCGGGGCTGTCCAGCTGCGGCCACTGCACGCTGCCGCCGTGCTGCTCCCAGACCAGCGCCGGCTTGGTCGCCGGCAGCTGCTGCAGGCCCGTGTTGCGGGGCGAGTTGTTGACCGGCCCGGTGCTGCCGCCGCACGGGAACCAGCCGCGGGGCGCGTTGGCCGCGAAGTCCCAGTCGTTGTAGGCCACGTTCGGGCCGCCGCAGTAGGGCCAGCCGTAGTTGCCGGGGCCGCTCGCCCGGTTGAACTCGTCGAACGCCGCCGGCCCGCGGTTGGCGACCGTGGCACCCGCGTCGGGGCCGACCTCGCCCCAGTAGAGGGTGTTGTTGGCCTTGGTGTCGACCCAGATCCGGTACGGGTTGCGCGTGCCCATGATGTAGATCTCGCCCCGGGTCTGCGCGCTCTGCGCGAAGAGGTTCCCGGCCGGGATCGTGTAGGTGCCGTTGCTCTCCGGGTGGATCCGGTTGATCTTCCCGCGCAGGTCGTTGGTGTTGCCCGAGGTGCGCTGGGCGTCGTACTGCGGGTCGCGGTTGGTCCGCTCGTCGATCGGCGCCATGCCGGCCGAGTCGCCGCCGGAGTTGGTGTTGTCACCGACCGCGAAGTAGAGGTTGTTGTTGCTGTCCCAGGTCATCGACCCGGCCGAGTGGCAGCACAGGTTCCGCTCGGTCGGCCACTCGATGATCATGTCCTCGCTGGCGGGGTCGAGGACGTTGGTCGAGGGGTTGAAGGTGAACCGGGAGATCCGGTTGACCAACGGCGTCACCTTCGGCGAGTAGAAGATGAACACCCACCGGTTGGTGGCGAACTGCGGGTGCAGCGTGATGCCGATCAGCCCGTCCTCGAAGCGCGCGTCCAGCTGGAGCGTCAGCGCCACGGTCGTGGACTGGGTGGTGGGGTTGTAGAGCCGGACCTGGCCGCCGGCGGCGGTGGTGCCCCGGTTGATGTACATGACCTTGCCGTCGGGCAGGACGGCCAGCTCGATCGGCTCGCCCATGGTCAGCCCGCCGTCGAGCTTGACCTTCTCGAAGTCGCTGGCGGGCGGCGGTGCCGCGGCGGCGGGAGCGGGGGCGGCGGCCTCGACGGTCGCGAACGTCGCGAGACTCACGAGACTCGACGCGATCAGGGCCAAGGCCGAGGTGCCGACGGTCCATCGTCGGCGGTGGGGGTGTTTCACCGGACCTCCTGTGAGCGGGTTGCCCGATGGCCTCCCGCCGACTGGAGGACATCGATGTGCGCCAGACAGTAACCTCTTTCGTTCGAAAGCAACAGACTTTCCTCGATATTGACGAAAGTTGCATTACCTCTTCCGTGGTCGGCCCTACCGGAGGCCCGCGACAGTTGGGTATGAAATGAGGGTGTTCGATGAATGGGTCGACCTCTGGGACGTGACCCTTCGGATCCGGCGCGAAGGCTCGGGCCCGCCGGTGCTGCTCCTGCACGGGCACGCGGGCACCCTGGAGGTCTGGGACGAGCTCGCCCCGCTCCTCGCCGCGCACCACACCGTGGTCCGGCCGGACCTGCGCGGCCACGGTGCGTCGGCCCGGACGACCGACGAGGACTGGCCGGCGCTCGTCCACGAGATGGTCCTGGACAACCTGGCGCTCATGCACTCGCTCGGCCACGACAGCTTCGCCGTCGTCGGCAGGGACCTCGGCGGCCACGTCGCGGCGGCGCTGGCGGCGGAGCACCCGACGAAGATCGACCGGCTGGTCGCCGTCGACGCCGTCCCGCTGCCCCCGCCGGCCTGCCCCACGCTCGTCCTGTGGTCGGACGGGCCGCCGTTCACCGAGTCCCTGCTCGACTTCCTCAGGCCCGGTAGAACATGACCGCCGCCGGGTCGTGCGCCGGCAGCGGGTATGTGTGCGTGACCTTCAACGCCTGGTCGAGCACCTTGACCTCGGTCGCGGTCACCACGACCAGGCCGCCGTCCGGGCGGAACCAGACGTGCTCGAACGCGCCCAGCTGCAGGCGCATCCGCTTGACCGTGTTGTAGACCACCACCGTGCGGTACACGTGGCTCGGGTCGCTGTTGACGTTGCCCAGCGCCACCAGCAGGCCGCTGTCGGAGACCGCCTGCACCGAGGTCGGGCAGCCCGCCGTGCGCTCGCACTCGTCCAGCCCGGTGACCGGCACCGTCCGCGTCGCGCCCGCGCCCTCGGTCGAGACCTGGAGGTCGTTGCCCTGGAACAGGTAGGCGGTCGTCACGCCGCTCGGCGAGTACGCCAGGTACTGCGGCCGGTCCGGGAGAGGGTGGGCCGCACCGGTCGCCACGTCGTACCGGACGCCGCCCGCGACCAGCGCCGAGCCGTCGGGCGTCCAGACGACGGTGTTGCCGCCGTCCCACCGGACGTCCTTCGCCACCACGTGACGGGCGCCGCCGCTGGTGGCGACCACCAGGTCGCCCGGGGCGATCCGGTCGCGGTCCGGGGACGTGTTGATCGCCAGCCGGGTCCCGTCGGGCGACGGCGTCGCGTACATGTCCTCGCCGGTCGCGGTGCCGAAGTTCACCGTCCGCAGGGTTCCGCCGGCGTACCGGTGAAGCTCGATCGCCTTGCCCGCCTTCAGGGTGAGGAAGGACAGCGCGCCCGGGATCGCGGCAGCGGGCGACGGCGGCGCCGAGGAGGGCGGCGCGGACGGCGATCGCGACGGCGTGGCCGAGACGGCCGGCACCACGTCCGGCAGAGTGTCCTCGTGCCGGACCTCCAGCAGGGCCGCGCCGCCGGTTAGGGCCACCGCCACCGCCACCCCGGCGGCCGAGGCGTCCGGCGCATCCGCAGCCGCCGCGACGTGCGGTCCACCCGCTGCCGCAGGCCGGCCAGGTCGGTGCCGGCCATCTCGCCGGCGAGGTCGTCCAGGCGATCGTGCAGGTTCATCGGAACATCCCCTCCGTCGCCGTGCCGGCGTGGTCGTCCGGCAGTGCCCTGCGCAGCGCCGCCAGCCCGCGGGCGAGGTGGCTCTTGAGGGTGCCGACCCGGCACCCCAGCAGCTCGGCGGCCTCCGCCTCGACGGGCCACCGACGGGTTACACAGCCGGGTGCCCGGGATCCGCGAGGGATCCCGGGCACCCGACCCTGTGGGAGTTATGCCTTGGCGATGGAGTCGCCGTCGACCTTGATGGCGACGGCCTTGAGCGGCTTGCCGGCCGGCCCGTTGGCGACCGAACCGTCGGCGACCTTGAACTTGCTGCCGTGGCACGGGCAGTTGATGGTGCCGCCGGACACGTCTCCCACGACGCAGCCGGCGTGCGTGCACACCGCGGTGAAGCACTTGAACTGGCCGGCGGTCGGCTGGGTCACCACGATCTTCTGGTCCTCGAAGATCTTGCCGCCGCCGACGGGGATGTCGGAGGTCTTCGCGAAGCCACCGCCCCCACCGCCCCCACCGGTCGTGCCGCCGCCGGTGGCCGCCGCCGCTGTGTCCGCGCCGCCGGTCGCGGCGGGCGCCGCCCCGTCCGAGGAGGTGCCCGTGTCGCCGTAGGCCGCGCAGCCCGCGAGGGCCGCGGTGAGGCCGGCCGCACCGGCGCCGGCGATCAGGGTCCGTCGAGTCGTGTTGCTCATGGTGCTTCGATCCCCTTTCAGATCTTGACGCCGAACGTGGTGAAGAACCACAGCGCGGAGGTGACGAACAGGCCGGAGAGCGCGGTGAAGACCAGCCCGCCGAAGAGCGGCAGTGCCCAGTTCGGCACGCCCTTCTTGGCGAGGAGCAGCATCTTCGCGGCGAAGACGCCGTAGAAGAAGCAGCCGAACAGCGAGTGCATGAGCGTGCGGGTGTCGAAGTCGGCGAAGCCCAGCGCGTACAGGCAGTGCAGGGCGACCGGGATCGACGCGATGAACGCCAGGCGGCCGGACCAGCGGTGCAGGCCGCCGAGCCAGCTCGCGTTCGGCAGCGGGATCTTGCCGTACATGACGAGCGCGGTGAAGAGCTGCACGACCGCGAGCGCGAAGGCGAGCGTCGCGAGCCACACCTTGACCGTCTGCGGGCTGGAGAAGCCCGCGACGTTCACCGCGATGCCGGTCGGCTCGTGCACCTTGCCGTAGACGCCGAGGGCGCCGGCGACGAAACAGGCGACCAGCACCGGCACGATGAGGGTCGCGGCCGTCTTCGGGTTGGTGGGCTGGACGACCGGAGCGGTCTGGGTGTCATCCGGGGACATGGTGACGGCTCTCCTCTCAGTAACCGGAGCTGGCGTTGGGGTTGCCCGCCTCGATCGGGACCTTGGTCCCGTCGACCGTGACGGTCTTGCTGTTCATGTCGAACGGCGGCGCCTCGCTGGTCTCGCCGTTCTTCGTCTGCACGCCGACCTGGCGGCCGTCCGGCAGGACGACCCAGCTGGCGTCGAGCTTGCCGCGCAGCGACGCGGCCGAGCGGTACAGGCCCGAGGGCGGCGCGGCCACCTTGACGGTGAAGCCCCACGACTTCGTGCCGGCGGTGACGTCGCCCTTGACCTGGCCGCCGCCGTACGTGCCCTTCAGGCTGCCCTTGGCGCCGGTGAGCTCGACCTGACCGTTGGCCATGGTGCCGTTGAGCCACGCCTCGACCTTCTTGCCGTCGCAGACGTAGGCGATCGCCTTGCCGTTGTTGACGACGATCGCGAGCGAGGCGGCCCCGCCGTCGACCGCGCCGGCGTACGTGACCGTGCCCTGCTGGCCGGCGTTGCCGCTGCCGTCGCCGACCGGCGCGCTGGACGCCGGTTGCGAAGGAGGCGGGTCGGCGGCCGGTTGCGAAGAGGCCGGCGCGGCGACGGTCCCGGTCTCCTTGGCCGAGGCCGCGGCCTGGTTCTTCTCGACATCGTTGCTGAGGTCGACGTTGAGCGTGTACAGAACGCCGGCGACAACAAGTCCGGCGCCGAGCGTGACGAGCGGTGCCTTGAACCTCATCGGTGACTCCCACAGTTGATCGCACCCGTCAGGTGCTTCGATGAATATGAGACCGAGGTTGGCGTACCGTGTCTGCGTCCAAAGACGCACAACGCAACTGCTGCAATGTCGCCAAAGTGACCAGCTAGAGAATGGGTGCGTTCGATGCCTCGTGTCGTGGTCTGGGCGAGTCACCTGGCATTGCCCCTCGCGGGCCTGTGGCTGCTGCTGACCCGTCCGGGGGCGGACCTGATCTGGCAGCACCACGACACGCACTTCTGGCTGGTCCTCGTGGTCGCCGCGGTCAACGTCGCGGTGGGCGCCGCGATGAGCGTCGCCGCGCACCGCCGGCAGGACGGGCGGCTGTTCCTCGTCTCGCTGGTGTTCCTGGCCGGCGCCGGCTTCCTGTTCGCGCACGCGCTCGCCACCCCGAAGGTCCTCATCGCGCACCCCAACGCCGGCTTCGACACGGCGATGGCGGTCGGCCTGATCATCGGTGCGCTGCTGGCGGTGGTGTCGTCGGTACGGCTCCCGCCCGGCATCACCCGGTGGCAGCTGGCCCTGCGCCCGCTCCTGGCGGCCGTCCTGTTCGCCTGGATCGTCGTGTCGGTGCTGGACCTGCCGCCGCTGAACCGGCAGACCCAGGTGCGCGACGTCGAAGGGCCGATGGTCGTCGCCTCGTACGCCGCGGTCGCGCTGTACCTGGTCGCCGCGGTCCGCTTCTACCTGCGGTACCGGCGCGCGCCCGGCGTGGTGCTGCTGTCGGTGGTGACCGCGTTCGTGCTGCTGGCCGAGGCGATGCTGGCGGTGACCCTGGCCGACAAGTGGCGGCTGTCGTGGTGGGAGTGGCACCTGATCCTCACCGTGGCGTTCCTGTTCGTCGGCTACTCCGCCTACGTGCAGTACCGGCGCGAAGGCAGCACCGCGGGACTCTTCGACGGGATCGCGGCCGCCGAGACCACCCGCCGGATCCGGGCGCAGTACACCGAGGCGCTCGAGGAGCTCGTCACCGCCCTGCAGGAGTCCGAGGCGGGCGGCCGGCCGGAGCGGCTCGCGGCCCGGATGGCGGAGCGCTTCGGGCTCACCGAGAAGCAGGCGGAGGTACTCGACCGGGCCGCCGCCGCGCTGCTCGCCGAGCGCGACCTGACGGGCCGGCTCGGCGCCCTCGTCACCGTCGGCGAGCAGGCCCGCGTCGGCGCCGGCGAGGACGAGTTCCTGCGCTCGGCGCTCGACGCGGTCCGCCCGTCCTTCGGCGCCGTCGAGGTCGGCCTCGTCTCCGGCGGCGTCACCGCCGTGACCGGCGCCGACGTGCTGCCGCTGACGGTCAAGGGCAAGGTCGCCGGCGGGGTGCGGATCCCCGCCACCGGGCGCCCCGAGCTGCGCGCCACCCTCGCCAACCAGCTGTCCATCGGGCTGGAGAACGCGCGACTGTACGGGGAGCTGTCGACGCTCTTCCGGCAGTACATGTCGCCGGACGTCGCGGCCGCGCTGCTCGCCGACCCCGGCCAGGCCGCGCTGGGCGGCCAGCTGGTCGACGTCACGGCGCTCTTCGCCGACCTGCGCGGCTTCACGACCTTCTCCGAGGCGGTCGAGCCGGGCGAGATCGTCGAGATGCTCAACCGGTACCACGGGGTCGCCGTCCCCTGCATCCTCGACAACGGCGGCACGATCGTGCAGTTCGTCGGCGACGCGCTGCTGGCGCTGTTCAACGCGCCCGCCCGGCAGGACGACCACGAGACGCGGGCGGTCCGCGCGGCCCTGCAGATGCAGGACGCGGTGGGGGTGATCGCCGCCGGGCACCCCGGCTGGCCGCGCTTCCGGGTCGGCGCCAACACCGGCCCGGCGCTCGTCGGCAACATCGGCAGCGAGCTGCTGCGCGGCTTCAACGCGATGGGCGACGCCGTCAACGTCGCGGCGCGCCTGCAGACGATCGCCGAGCCCGGTCAGGTCGTCATCGGCGGCGCCACCCACGACGCGCTGCGCGGCGTGGTCGCGACCCCCCTCGGCGACCTCGAAGTGAAAGGACGCCGACAGACAGTCCGGGCATATGTGGTGGAGAGTATGCAGCCGTGACCGAGTTCTTCGACCTGCTGAACTCGAGTTGGTGACGAGCGGAGCGAGGAGGCAGCTTGACCGAGTTCTTCGATCTGCTGAATTCTGACGAGCAGGCCGCGCTGGAGGCGGCCGGGCACCGGCGGCAGTGGAAGCGCGGCGCGGTCATCTACCGCGAGGCGAGCCGCTCCGAGTCGGTGATCGTGCTCAAGGCCGGCCGCGTGAAGGTCTCCTCCGACACCGCCTCAGGCACCGAGGTGGTCCTCGCCGTGCGCGGCCCAGGCGCGCTGCTCGGCGAGCTGTCCGCGGTCGACGGCGGCCCGATGTCGGCGACCGTCACCGCCCTCGAACCGGTCGTCGCGCTCGCCGTGCCGTCGCCGGACTTCGAGCGCTACCTGCTGGGCCACGCGCGCGTCTCGATGCTGCTCACGCGCGAGCTGATCGGCCGGCTCCGCGACGCGGACCGCAAGCGGATCGAGTTCGGCGCCTACGACACCACCGGGCGGGTCGCGGCCCGCCTCGTCGAGCTCGCCGAGCGCTTCGGCGAGCAGACGGGCGAGGGGCTGCGGATCGGCCTGCCGCTGTCGCAGGACGAGCTCGCCGGCTGGACGGGGTCGTCGCGTGAGGCGGTCACGAAGGCGTTGCGCACGCTGCGTGAGGAGGGCTTGATCCAGACCGGTCGCCTGCACGTGATCGTCCGGGACCTCGCCGCATTGAGAGATCGCGCTCAATAGCCGGGTTCACCCTTGCTTTGACCCTCGCACCACCACCCTTACCCCGATGTGGATCTTTACACCCTGCAAGGACCACTTAGTCTCTCGCGACAGGTGCATCGAGGCATCGACATCATGCCTTGGTGCTTAGCCCCACCAGGGAGGTACCTGTGCGTAAGTTGACCGTGGGACTTCTGAGTCTCACGCTTGCGTCGGGTATGGGGGTGTTCGCCGGGGGTGGTGCCGCGTATGCGGTGCCGGCAGCCGGGGATACGTCCGTAGCCGACGCCGCGTCACCCTCCGACGAGTTGCCGAACCCGTTGGAGGACAAGCGGCGCGAATCCCGTGAGGTCGCGATCTCGCAGATCCTGAGCGGCCAGGCGACGCCGGAGAAGCGTGGATCGAGCACGGTCGTCAAGATCGGCAAGAAGGGCCAGGTCGGGAAGGGTGGCGACACCAAGACCAAGAAGGCCCGCGTCGACCAGTACGTCGAGCTGAGCCGCGAGAAGACCGACAAGATCTTCGTCGTCCTCGCGGAGTTCGGTAACACGCGGCACCCGAGCTACCCGGACCAGGACACGTCGGCGGCCACACCCGGCCCGACGACGTTCGAAGGACCGCTGCACAACGCGATCCCGGAGCCGGACCGGTCGGTCGACAACTCGACCCTCTGGGAGCAGGACTTCAGCCAGCAGTACTTCTACAACAAGTACTTCGCGACCGGTAACGGCGCGGAGTCCCTGAAGACGTACTACGAGAAGCAGTCGTCGGGGCGCTACAGCGTCGACGGTCTGGTGACCGACTGGGTCAAGGTCCCGTACAACGAGGCCCGGTACGGCCGCAGCAACGGCTACCCGTGTGCCAGCAACGTCTGCAGCAACACCTGGTACCTGATCCGTGACGCGGTCGACGCGTGGGTCGCGGGCCAGAAGGCGCAGGGCAAGACCGACGCCGACATCGCCGCCACGCTCGCCTCCTACGACCAGTGGGACCGCTTCGACTACGACGGCGACGGCGACTTCAACGAGCCCGACGGCTACATCGACCACTTCCAGATCGTCCACTCCGGTGGCGACCAGGCCGATGGCGACCCGTACCAGGGCGAGGACGCGATCTGGAGCCACCGCTGGGCGGCGTTCCAGAACTTCACCAGCGGCCCGACGTTCAACCAGATGGGTGGCACGCAGATCGGCAACACCGGTCTGTGGATCCGTGACTACACGATCCAGCCCGAGAACGGCGGCCTGAGCGTGTTCGCGCACGAGTACGGCCACGACCTCGGCCTGCCGGACCACTACGACACCTCGGGCGCCGGCGGCAACGCCGAGAACCCGGTCAACTGGTGGACCATCATGGCGCAGAGCCGGGTCAGCAAGGCCGGCGACAACAACATCGGCGACCGGGCCGCCGACCTCGGCGCCTGGGACAAGCTGCAGCTCGGCTGGCTCGACTACGAGATCGTCGTGGCGGGGCAGAACAAGACGCTCGACCTCGGGCCTCACGAGTACAACAGCAACAAGGCCCAGGCCGTCGTCGTGGTCCTGCCGAAGAAGCAGATCGTCACCCAGCTGCCGACCCCGCCGGAAGGCACCAAGTCCTGGTGGAGCGGCTCCGGCGACAACCTCAACAACTCGCTGACCCGCAGCGTGGCGATCCCCGCCGGGACCACGACGCTGAGCTTCAAGGCGGCGTGGGACATCGAGGACTGCGGCCCCGACGCGTGTGACTACGCCTACGTCGAGGTGGACGACGGCACCGGCTTCAAGTCGATCCCGGGCACGATCACCACCGCCGCCGAGGGCAACGGCATCGACGGTGCCAGCAACGGCTTCGTGCCGGCGTCGTTCGACCTGTCCGCCTACGCGGGCAAGACGGTCGGCCTGCGGTTCCACTACTTCACCGACGGTGCCGCCGGCGGCCTGGGCTTCTTCGCCGACGACATCAAGGTGACCAACGGCGCGACCACGGTCTTCGCCGACGGTGCCGAGGCCGGTGCCAACGGCTGGACCGCGGTCGGGTTCACCGCCGTGGGCAGCACGCTGACCACCGCCTACGACAACTTCTACATCGCCTCGAACCGCCAGTACGTGTCCTGGGACCAGTACCTCCAGGCCGGGCCGTACAACTTCGGGTTCGCGAGCAAGCCCGACCTCGTCGAGCACTTCGCGTACGAGCAGGGTCTGCTGGTCACGTACTGGGACACCTCGTTCTCGGACAACAACACCAGCCAGCACCACGGCGGCGGCCTGATCCTGCCGATCGACGCGCACCCGGACCTGGTCTACAAGCTGGACGGCACCCCGTGGCGTCCGCGCATCCAGGGCTACGACGCGACGTTCGGCCTGACCAAGGCCGGCTCGTTCACGCTGCACTACGGCCCGAACAGCACCGCGAGCTACATCCGCGGCCAGAACGGTGTCGCCACGTTCGACGACAGCAAGAGCTACTACCGTGAGGACCCCGCCACCAGCACGTACTACGGTGTCAAGGTCCCCAACAACGGTGTGAAGATCAAGGTGCTGTCGACCAACGGCACCAGCGTGAAGGTCCGCATCACCGGCTGACGTCCTAGCCGCTGATTCGACATCGCGCGGAACCGCGCGCGGCCGGAGGAGGTCCAAGTGCCATGAACCGAGCACTGGGCCTCCTCCTCGCCGTTTCCACGCTGTCCCTGCCGGTCGTGCTGACCGGGTGCGCCGCGAAGTCCGCCGACACGGCCGCCGCGCCCGCACCCTCCGTCTCGCCCGCGCCCTCGACGCCCGCGTCCTCCCCGTCGAAGGGCGCGCCCAGCCCGGACACCTCGGTGCTCACCACGCTGCCGTCCGGGGTGCCGAAGACCACCGCGCCGCACGAGCCGACCGACGACTTCTCCGTCCTCACCACCACCGGTCAGGTCCGGGTCGCCGGCGCCTGCGTCGAGCTGGTCACGGACAAGATGGTGTGGGTCCTGATCGGCCCGCCCGCCGCCGGGCTGCGCGCCGGCCAGCGGGTCAAGGTCACCGGCCTGCCCGACCCTGGCTTCGAGTCGCAGTGCACCGGCAGCCCGCTGAAGGTCACCACGGTCACCCCGTCGGAGTGACCCGCCCCGCCGCAGCCCGGCGAACCGTTGAGGAATGAGCGGTTCTGTATCCCCGGCGCTGCACGCAGGACAGCGTGCACCCGACTTCGAGTTGCCCGTCGCACCGGATCATCGGGTCGGCACGGCCCAGTACCGTGGCCGCCCGGCGGTGCTCGCCTTCTACCCGGCCGACTGGAGCCCTGTCTGCGGCGACCAGATGGCGCTGTACCAGGCGGTCATGCCCGAGTTCGAGCGCTACAACGCCGGCGTGCTGGGCATCTCCGTGGACAACGTCTGGTCGCATCGGGCGTTCGCGCAAGACCGGGGGATCACCTTTCCGCTGCTGGCCGACTTCGAGCCGAAGGGGGAGGTGGCCCGGCGGTACGGCGTCTACGACGATCGCGCGGGGGTCTGCGAGCGGGCCCTGTTCGTGCTCGACGGCGACGGCATGGTGGCCTGGAGCCAGGTCACGGCCGCCGGCGTCAACCCCGGCGCCGACGGCATCCTCAACGCGCTCGAAGGCCTCGACAGCGGACGGCGGCCGGTGCTGTGACCACGACCCCCTTCCAGGTGACGGTGGCCCGGCTGGTGGTGCCGGTCGGGCCCGACGAGCACGCGCAGGGCGAGGGCACAGTGTCGCTGGTCGAGTACGGCGACTACCAGTGCCCCTACTGCGGCATGGCGCACGCGATCGTGCGGGACCTGCTGCGGCTGCGGCACGAGACGGTCCGCTACACGTACCGGCACTTCCCCCTCACCAACGTGCACCCCTACGCTGAGCTGGCCGCCGAGGTGGCGGAGGCGGCCGCGGCCAGAGGGCGGTTCTGGCCCGCGCACGACTGGCTCTTCGAGCACCAGCGCAGCATCAACCCGCGCCAGCTCATGGTCGGCGTCGAGCGGCTGGGCCTGCCGTCGGAGGAGATCGCCGACGAGGTCGGCGCGCACGTCCACCTCGACCGGGTCCGCCGCGACTTCGTCGGTGGGGTCCGCAGCGGGGTCAACGGCACGCCGACGTTCTTCATCAACGGGGTCCGCCACGACGGCGGGTACGCCCTGGAGGAGCTGCTCGAGGCGGTCGACGAGGCCGCCGAGGCCACCTGACGCTTCCGCAACGTGAGGCCGGCTCTCATTACGCACTGTGTGGGAGTCGGCCGTCTGGCGTGTCGGCGCCGACTACCCAGTGCGATATCGATCATTGACTTCTGTACCGCAATCAGCAGCGGACAAAGCTCAACAATGCCTCGACCGTACGGATCTGAATGTTACCCACGGTGTGAATGGGCGCCGTTTGGACCCGAATTACGAACCCTCACGCTCGGTAGCCTCCGCTGGCTGTGCCCGGCGTCAATATCACTTGTCCGAAGACAATCATTCAAAATCCTCATTACATAAGTTGCGGTGGCACTGTCCCGCAGTGCATGCTTTCGCGTTGGGTCCGTGAGATCTTTCGGATCCAAACTGAGCTGAAGACGGATGTGCGGTGACGGTTCGCGCCAGGCTGGGGTTCGTGGCGCGCTGCACCCTGCCCTCTTCGAGGAGTGCGGGCGGATGCTGCTTGCAGATGACTTCTTCCTGATCGCGCACGACGACAGGGACGGCCGGTCCCGTCTGTCGCAGAGGGCGGTCGAGCTCGGCCTCGCGGGAGCGATGCTCGGCGAGCTCGTCCTGGAGCAGCGGATCGTCTGCGAGGGCGCCCGGCTGCGAGTGATCAACCGGGAGCCCCCGTCGGATCCGCTCGCCCACACCAACCTCGCCACCATGGTCGCGGAGACGCAGCACCGCGAGATCCGCACCTGGCTGCTCTTCCTCGGCCAGACCGCGGTCGACGCGGTCGGCCAGCGGCTCGCCCGCGTCGGCCTGGTCGAGCAGACCCAGGTGCGGCGGCTGCTGCGCACCACGACCCGATGGGTGGCCACCGACATCAACCTGCCGGCCGGGCGGGTGGTGCGGCTGCGCCGCCTGCTCACCGGGCAGGAGCCGATGCGGGTCGCCGACACCACCCTCGCCGGCCTGGCCGACGCGACCGGGCTCACCGGTCACGTCCTGTGGGACACCGACCAGGCCAGCATCAGAAGACTTCAACAAGCGGTGGGCGCACTGCCGCCACCGCTGCGCGACCTGATCCTGCAGGTCGAGGCGGCGGTCGGCGACTCGGTGCTGTCGCAGCGCGGCTAGCGGACTTTCCTCTCCCCTTCCCCCCTCAAAACCCCTGGAGGACCGATGTCCGCAACGTCGCCTGCGCGACCGAGCGTGGTATCCCAGGCACTGGCCCGAGACCGTCTCGGCGTGCCGTCCGTCATCATGTTCGCCCTCACGGCTGCCGCCCCCCTCATGGTGGTCGGCGCCCTGGTCTCGTCGGCCTGGGGCTGGGTCGGCGTGACCGGCTTCCCGCTCGCGTTCGTCATCATCGCCGTGGTGCTGGCCGTGTTCAGCTTCGGCTACGTCGCCATGTCCCGGCACATCACCAACGCCGGCGCGTTCTACAGCTACATCTCCCAGGGCCTCGGCCGGCCGCTCGGCGTCGGCGGGTCCCTGGTCGCGCTGCTCGCCTACAACCTGCTGCAGATCGGCCTCTACGGCGCGTTCGGCTTCTACGCCTCGCTGATCCTCGCGGACAAGGCCGACCTGAACGTCGACTGGTGGATCCTGGCGCTCGCGCTGTGGCTGGTCATCGCCGTGCTCGGCCTGCTGCGGGTCGACGTCAACAGCAAGGTCCTCATGGTCCTGCTCGGCGCCGAGCTGATCGCCGTGACGATCTTCGACTTCATCTTCCTCAGCAACCCGGCCGAGGGCGGCGTCAGCCTCGAGCCGTGGAACTGGAGCTCGCTGAAGGACGCGGCCGGTCCGGCCTTCGCCGTCTGCGTCACCGCGTTCGTCGGCTTCGAGGCCGCCCCGGTCTTCGCCGAGGAGGCCAAGGGCAAGAACCGGACCGTCGCCGTCGCCACGTTCCTCGGCCTGGCCGTCATGGTCGTCTCGTACGCCGTCACCAGCTGGGCCGCCGCGGTCAGCATCGGCGTCGACGCCACCGTGCCGGCCGCGCAGGAGATGGCCGAGTCCGGTGGCCCGTTCTTCCCGACCCTCGCGGAGAAGGGCGGCGCCTGGGCCGCCGACCTCGGCCTCGTCCTGCTGACCACCAGCATCGCGGCCGCCGCCCTGAGCTACCACAACACGACCGCGCGCTACGCGTTCGCGCTCGGCCGCGAGCGGGTGCTCCCGGCGTTCTTCGGCCGCACCCGGGCCCGCTCCGGCGCCCCGTCGTCCGGCTCGATCTTCCAGACCGTGATCGCGCTCGTCGTGCTCGTGGTCTTCGCGGTCCAGGGCTGGGACCCGATGCTCAACCTGTTCTTCTGGCTGGGCACCTCCGGCGGCGTCGGCGTGCTGTTCCTGGTCTTCGCGACCTCGCTGTCGGTCATCGGGTTCTTCCTGAAGGACGCCCGCGGCGAAGGCGCCTGGTCCCGGCTGATCGCGCCGATCCTGTCGTCGGTGGCGCTCGGGTACATCATCTGGCTCGTCGTCGACAACTTCGGCGGCCTGCTCGGCTTCGCCCCCGGCACCGAGAACGCGGCCGT
Organism: Dactylosporangium sp. NPDC050588; assembly: GCF_040654975.1. Lineage (NCBI taxonomy): Bacteria > Bacillati > Actinomycetota > Actinomycetes > Micromonosporales > Micromonosporaceae > Dactylosporangium > Dactylosporangium sp. NPDC050588. Next base: position 169,617 of record NZ_JBFAJA010000006.1, read on the forward strand.
CTGGGCGTTCCCGGCGGCGTACGGTGCGGTCGCGGTCATCGGCGTCATCTGGGCGCTGATCCTGCGGGCCACCAGCCGGCAGGACTACGACGCGATCGGCCTCGGCGCCCGCGCCAGCGCCGCCCGGGCGGACACCCCGGACTACGCGGCGCTCTAGCCGCACGCAGAAGGGCCCGGGGCGGTTGCCCCGGGCCCTTCCGTCGTTCAGGCGTGCTTCAGGTTTCGCGGCCGGTCCGGCCCCGCGTTACCCGTAGGTGAGAGCCGGCGTGGGCTCGACTCGGTCGGCCGCGCGGCGCAGCGTGCGCGCGGTGAAGTTGCGCATCTTGCCCATGGTGGCCGACTCGCGGCGACGGTCGTCGATGACGGGGGCGTTGGGCATGGCCGAGTTCGCCTCCAGGCGGACGGCCTCCAGCGACATGATCAGGGCGATCGGGGTCATGACTTCTCCTTGGCAGTGTTGGGTCCGGTGGTCGACCTGACCACCAGGGATACGGGCAGCGTCAGGCGACGCAGCGCCGGGTCTTCGGGCGGGTCGAGCAGCAGCTCTCCCGCGAGCCGCCCGCGCTCGACGCTGGGCTGGCGGATGGTGGTGAGCCCGGCGGCGTCCGCCTCCGGGATGTCGTCGAAGCCGGTGACCGAGACGTCCCGGCCGGCCTGCAGGCCCCGCACCCGCAGCGCGTCGAGCACGCCGAGGGCCAGGACGTCGGAGGTGCACAGGATCGCGGTCGCCCGGTCGAGCCGGTCGAGCGCGTGGGCCGCCGCCTCGGCGCCCTCCTCGCGCTGGTTCGCGGCCGCGTTGATCAGCACGACCCGCTCCCACGGCACGCCCGCGGCCAGGAACGCGTCGCGGAAGCCGCGGACCCGCTCGCCGGTCACGTAGTAGCGCAGGTCGTCGGGGTCGGCGTGCACCTGGCTGGTGACGCCGTCGTCGACGATCCAGTGCGCCACCACCGCGATGTCGCGGTGGCCGAGGTTGACGATGTGCTCGCCCAGCCGGCGGGCCGCCGCGCGCTCGTCGATGCCGACGTAGCTCGCCTCCGGCCCGAATGCCTGCGGGTCCTCACCGATCACGATCGGCACGCCGCGGGAACGCACGAGCTCCAGCGCCGAGTGCCAGTCGGGCACGCAGTAGAGGCAGAAGGCGTCGACTGCGGCGTTGCTGATGACGCGCCGGCCGGCCGCCTCGTCCTTGGGCAGGTTGAGCAGCAGCAGCGAGGTCTCCCGCGCCGAGGCCGCCTCCGCGAGCCCGCGCAGGTAGGCCACCGCATAGGGGTCGGTGAACGCCATCGACAGGTTGTCGGTCAGCAGCACACCGATCGCGTTGACCTTGCCGCTGCGCAGCGAGCGCGCCGTCGGGTTGGGCCCCGAGTAGCCGAGCCGCTGGGCCGCGGAGAGGATCCTGGCGCGCAGCTCGGGGGAGAGCTGATCCGGCCGGCTGTAGGCATTGGACACCGTGCTGCGTGACACGCCGAGCTCGTCGGCAATGGTCTGCAACGTCGCCTTCATGGTCGGGCTCCTCCCTTCTCTGCATCGATCCAGTTCCTTCTGTATCGATACAGTACGTCGGGAGGCCGCCTGTCCGCCAGCCTTTTGTCGGGTCCTTGCATGTGTGCCCCGACACGTGCCCTGAGCTGCTCGTTTAATCCTTACGCAATGGGGCGCCACCACGGTTCAACTGACGGCAACGCGTCGATGTTGAGCCGGTCACCTGGTCGCGGGATCGCGAGCGTGATGTCCCGCGCGGCGGCCTCGTCCAGCAGCCGCTCGACCGGCTCCGACCACGCGTGCACCGCCAGGTTGAACGTGCACCAGTGCAGCGGGATGAGCACCCCGGCCTGCACGTCGAGGTGCGCGCTCGCCCCGTCCTCGGGCTTCATGTGGATGTCCGGCCACGCGTCGCCATACGCACCGACCTGGATCAGCGACACGTCGAACGGCCCGTGCTGCTCGCCGATCTCCTTGTAGCCGCCCCAGTAGCCGGAGTCGCCCGTGTAGAACACGCTGCGCCGCTCGCCCTTGACCGCCCACGACGCCCACAGCGTGCCGTCGCGGGCGAACCGGCGGCCGGAGAAGTGCCGCGCCGCCGTGGCGGTCAGCCGGACGTGCCGGACCTCCACCGACTCCTCCCAGTCCAGCTCGATGATCCGGTCCAGCGGCACACCCCAGCGCTCCAGGTGCGCGCCGACACCCAGCGGCACCAGGAACGGCGCCTGCTGCGTCCTGGCGAGCGCCTTGATCGAAGCCAGGTCCAGGTGGTCGTAGTGGTCGTGCGAGATGACGATCGCGTCGATCCTCGGCAGCTCCTCCAGCCCCAGCGGCATCGGGTGCAGCCGCTTCGGCCCCACGAACGACGTCGGGGAGCACCGCTCGCTCCACACCGGGTCGAACAGCACCCGCACGCCCTCGACCTCCGCCAGCGCCGTCGAGTGCCCCAGCCACGTGACGTGCAGGTCGCCGTCCTGCTTCGCGGGGAACACCGGCCGCACCACCGGGATCACCCCCTTCGGCCGCCGCGGCTGCTGGCCGAAGATCAGCTGGCGGAACGCGTCGGCCATCGCGCCGTCCGGCAGGGCCTCGGCCGGCACCGGGTTGACGAACTTGCCGTCCCCGAACTGCGGGGAACGCCGCATCCGCTCCGCCCTCGCCCCCGACGCGACCGCGCCGAGCTGCGCCGGAAGGTCACGCAGCGCCCACGCCACCCCACCCGCCGCAGCCGCGACCGCCGCCAAGGCCAGGACCCGTGTCGTCTTGCCCATCCTTCGTCGACCTCCAGTTCACCCGCCATGTCGTGAGCTTCAGCACCAAGCTTTCCATCGGCACCACATCAACGGTTGCACGGATTTTCCGCCGTCCTGGCGGTCACGCCCCGTCACATGCCCTCTCATCAGCGCAAATGCTCCGCAACCTTTTCCCGCGCCCCGCCCACGCCCGCCGTGATCAAACAGAACCGGCAGGTCGCGCCGTCTTTCCGGCTCTGTTGCGAAGCCATTGAGGTATGGAAAGCTGCCCGCAAACTTCCCCCATCACGCGTCGGTCACTTTCCCCCCGGAGGCCCGTCGTGACCTGGTTCATCAACCAGTCACTGTTGTTCATCATCGTTGCGTTCCTCCTCGGCCTGCTCGTCGGTTACCTCTGGTGGGGCCGTCAGGTGCGCCGGATCCGTTCCGAGGAAACCACCCCCACCCCCGCGACCCCCCAACCCCTCGTCGCCGCCGCACCGGCCGAGCCCGTCGCCGAGCCCGTCGCCGAGCCCGTCGCGGAGCCCGTCGCCGAGTCGGCTGCGGAGCCGGTGCCGGTCGCCGACGCTGAGCCCGTCGCGGAGCCGGCACCGGCCGCCGACCCCGAGCCGACGGCCGAGCCGGTCGCGGAGCCGGCACCCGTTGCCGACCCCGAGCCCGTTGCCGAACCCGTCGCGGAGCCCGAGCCCGAGCCGGTCGCGCTCGCGAAGTCCGACCCCGTCGCGGAGGCCGACCCCGAGCCCGAACCGGTCGCGGTTTCCGCGGCCGAGCCGCTGCCGGCCGAGCCCGCGGCAGGAGATCCGGTCGTCGAGGACCCGGCGCCCGTCGCGGTCGAGGAGACCGAGCCGGCCGCCGAGGTCGAGCCCCTCGTCGAACCCGAACCCGCTGCCGAATCCGAACCTACTCCCGACCCCGAGCCGGTCGCCGCGGCCGAGACGCCCGCTGTGGATAACCCGGTCGTTGTGGATGACGAACTGGTCGCCGAGGTCGAGTCCGCGTTCGCGGCGGTGCCGGTCCTCGAGGACGAACCCGAGGCGGCGGAAGCGCCCAAGGCCGAGGACGACCTCGCCAGGATCGAAGGCATCGGCCCCAAGATCGCCGCGGCGCTGAAGGCGGCAGGCATCACCACCTATGTCGCATTGGCCGATGCCGAGCGGTCCACCTTGGAGGACGCGCTCGCCAACGCCAATCTGCGATTCGCACCGAGCATCGGCTCGTGGAGCCGCCAGGCGCGTCTCCTCGCCGACGGCGACGAGGCGGGATTCAAGGAGCTCACGGACTACCTGATCGCCGGTCGTGAGCCGACCCCCAAGAAGCCCGTCGTGGCACCGGATCCCGTTGCCGCGGTCGAGCCCGTACAGGAGCCGCAGCCCGAACCGGAGCCGGAGCCGGTTGCCGAGATCGCCCCCGAGCCGGAGCCGGTCGTCGAGGCAGAGCCGGAGCCGGTGGTCGTGGACGACGGGCCGCCGGACGACCTGCAGCGGATCGAGGGGATCGGCCCGAAGATGTCGGCCGCGCTCCTCGCCGCCGGCATCCGGACCTACGTGAAGCTCGCCGAGTCCGACGTGGACACGCTGCGCACCGCGATCGAGGCGGCCGACCTGCGGTTCGCCCCGAGCATCGTCACCTGGGCCCGGCAGGCCCGCCTGCTCGCCGACGGCAAGGAAGAGGAGTTCAAGGAGCTGACCGACTGGCTGATCGCCGGCCGGGAGCCGACCGCGAAGCCTCCGCTCGGCGGTGCCGCCGAGACCGCCGGCAGCGACGCCGGGTCCGCCTGATGGCGGGCACGACGACGACCCGGACCGAGCGGCACGAGCTGCGCAGGGTCAACCCGGTGGTGCCGATCGTGGTCGGCGTGGTCGGGCTGGCCGCGCTCGCGGCGGGCATGGAGGTGCCCTTCCGGCACCACGTCGAGAACGTGCTGACCGACCACACGAAGGTCGCGCTGAGCAACGCCGGGATCGACGCGCAGGTGTCGTTCACGGGGCGGGACGGCACGGTGCGCGTCGGCTCCGCCGACGAGAAGCAGCATGCCGAGGACGTCTCGCGCGCCGTGGAAGGCGTACGGGTCGTGACGGTGATCGCGCCGCCGAAGGTCGAGGTGCCGCCGTCGCCGGTCGCGGTGAAGTTGCTCGTCGACGCCGGGAAGGCGACGCTCACCGGTACAGTGGCCGACGACGCCGCCAAGTCGGCACTCGCCGACGCGGTGAAGACGGCCTTCGGCAGCGAGAACGTGCTCGACGAGGTGACCGTCGACGCCAAGCGCAGCACCGACGGCGTCAAGATCGCGGCGCTGGCGCCGGTGCTCGTCGCGCTCGGCAAGGAGACCAAGGCCGGAGTCGTCGACCTGCAGGGCGGCACCGTGACGCTGACCGGCACCGTGGTGTCGCAGGCGGTCAAGGACCAGGCCGAGCAGGCGGCCCGCGAGGTAACCGGCATCGTGCGCAACGAGCTGGCGATCGGCGAGGCCAAGGCCGAGCAGGTGCAGACGCAGCTGGTGGCGCTGCCGACGGTCGAGTTCGAGAACGACAAGGCGACGCTGACCCAGCAGGGCCAGGCGGTCGTCGCCAACGTGGCCTCGATCCTGAAGGCCAACCCCAGCATCCGGATCAGCATCGAGGGCCACACCGACAGCACCGGCACCGAGGCGAGGAACCAGACGCTGAGCGAGGCCCGTGCCAAGACGGTCCTCGACACGCTGGTCGCGCTGGGCATCGCGCCGGAGCGGCTGACCTCGAAGGGCTTCGGCGAGTCCCGCCCGAAGGTCCCCGACACCAGCGACGCCGCCAAGGCGATCAACCGCCGGGTCGAGTTCATCGTCCAGCAGTAGCTCCTGTACGAAAGCGGGGCCCCCGGTTCTCCGGGGGCCCCGCTGTTTGTAGCGCGATCTAGTGGTGCACGGGGTACAGCGGCGCGCGCACCGCGCTGCTGTCGGCCCGCAGCGACTTCGCCTGCAGCGAGACCTCGGTCGGGTCGGGCTGCGGCAGCGGGTCGCAGGTCGCGTCGGCCTTGTCGCCCTGCTTGCGGGCCGGCAGCTTGCCGGTCGCGAGATAGTCGGCGATCACGTTGTCGACGCACTCGTTGCCGTTGAGCGAGTTGGCGTGCGTGGTCTGGCCGACCTCGGCCAGCAGCGCGCTGTGGGGGAAGCGGCGGCGCGCCTCGAGGCTGCCCTCGAACGGCGTGGCGGCGTCCAGCGTCGTGCCGACGAACAGCACGCTCTGGACCTTCGAGCCGTCGACCTTGACCGGCTTGGACACCTTGCCGGGCCAGAAGAGGCACGGCGCGTTGTACCAGGCGTTGTCCCAGGTCATGAACGGCGCCTTGAGGAACGTGCGCCAGTTGTCGCGCTCCCAGGTGTTCCAGCTCTGCGGCCACTGGGTGTCGGTGCACTGCACCGCGTTGTAGACCGCGAAGCCGTTGTCGTCGCCGGGGGCGACGTAGTTCTCGTACGCCGCGACGATGAGGTCGGTGTTCTTGTCGTTGGCCCAGCCGGCGAACGCCTCGGCCAGCTCCAGCCACGTCGACTGGTAGTAGCCGGCGTACAGGAAGATGTCGGCGAACTCGTCCGCGCCGACCACGCCGCCGGCCGGCTTGCTGCGGAGCTTGTTCTGCTCCGCGTACCAGCGCAGCTGCACCTCGGTGCCGGTCTTGCCCAGGTGGTAGACCGAGTCGTACTTGGCGACCCAGTCGAACCAGATGCGCTCGTTGCGCTCGAAGTTCACGTCCTGGTCCAGGTTCGCCTGGTACCAGACCTTGCGCACGTCGACGTTGCCGTCCAGCACCATGCGGCGCACCTGCTTCGGGTGCAGCGTGCCGTAGACCTGGCCGAGGTAGGTGCCGTACGAGAAGCCGTAGAAGTTGATCTGGCTCGCGCCGAGCGACTTGCGGATCGACTCCATGTCGTTGACGGAGTCCACCGTCGTCATGTGGTCCAGCAGCGCGCCGCCGGCCTTACCGCAGGCCTTGGCGTAGTTCTTGGACCGGTCCAGCCAGGTCTTCTCGATGCTCTGGTTCCACGGGATGTACTCCGGACGCGGACCGTTGAAGTAGTCGTTGTCGCAGGAGAGCGCGGGAACACTGGAGCCGACGCCGCGCGGGTCGAAGCCGATCCAGTCGTACGCCTGGCCGGCACCGTTGGGGACGTACTCGCCCAGCACCGACAGCGTCAGCCCGGAGCCGCCGGGGCCGCCCGGGTTGACGAGCATGACGCCCTGGTAGTCCTTCGCGGCGACCTTCGCCTTGATCCGCGAGACGGCGATCTGGATCTTCTTGCCGTTGGGCTTGCTGTAGTCCAGCGGCACGTCGAGCAGGCCGCACTCGGCGCCCCGCCGCTGCAGGCCCGGGCTCTCGCACTGACCCCACGTGATCTTGGCGGCTCCCGCGGTGTCCGCACCGGGCGCGGCCGAGGCGCCGGTCGCCGGGACGACGACCAACGCCGTGGCCGCCGCGGTGAAGAGGGCGAGCCCCTTCACGGTCTTTCTCTCCACAAATCCTCCCAAATTTGCCCAAATGGGTGTATTCGGGCAATTGATTCGGGCCAAACAATGTCACGCCGATCGTTTCGGGCGCGCTCGACGCGCGGAAGACCGGCGACCCTTTCCTCCACCCGAGCAACTCCACCCCGCCGGGGCTCCCGTCCCGGGCCGGCGGCCCCGGCTGCCCCGCCCGGGGGCCGCCATCGTTAGGCCATGAATGATTCCGGTACAGTGGAAAATTGAATTCGAATTGGAGTCTTTGAATTGTCAAGCAACCACTATTCCGCCGGGAACGCAGACGGATAGCCGCTCGACCTCGGGTTTCTCCACCTCGAAGCTGGACGTGGTCGCGATGACCACGACACGAGGGGAGCATCAGTCATGGCCAACCAGAAGCCATCGAACCGGCTCAGCCGACGCGGCATCCTCACCGGAGCGGGAGCCGGCGGCGTGGCCGCGGTCGCCGCCGCGATGACCACCGCCACCCCGGCCGCCGCCGCCCCCGGCGACCCGGTCCTCCAGGGCGCCGACAACAACGCCGGCACCGAGTCCACCATCCTGCGCTCGACCTCCGACGCCGCCACGCTCGACGTCCGCAACACCGCCACCGTCGCCGTCGACGCCACCGGCTTCGACGCGGGCGTCCTCGGGTACTCCTCGAACGGCAACGGCGTCATCGGCCGCAGCGACATCGGCTACGGCGTCATCGGCGTCGCCGGCGACCTCGGCGGCATCGGCGTCGTCGCCTCCGCCCCGGACGAGTACAGCAAGACCGCCCTCTCCGTCCGCGGCCAGACGCGCTTCAGCCGCAGCGGCCTGGCGACCGTGCCGGCCGGCGCCAACAGCGTGACCGTCACCGGCCTGCACCTGTACGCATCGACCCGGGCCCTCGCGCTCGCCCAGCGCAGCACCGCCGTCTGGGTGAAGGCGGCGGTGCCGAACCCGGCCACCGGCGAGCTCCGCCTGCACCTCAACGCCGCCGCCCCCGCCGGCGGCGTCCCGATCGCGTGGTGGCTGCTCGAGGCGTAGGCCCGCCGTCAGTCCGGGCCCGTTCGGCTTGGCCGTCCGGGCCCGTTCGGCTTTGGTCGGACGGGCCCGTTCGGCTTTGGCCGTTTGGGCCCGGTTCGGCTTTGGTCGGACGGGCTGCCAACCTCAGACACCGTTCCCCTCGTGTACCGGGGCGACACACTCATGAGGGGGTGCCGGTGGACGATGAGGCAAGTTTCCGGGAGTTCGTTTCGGCACGGATCGGGCGCCTGTCGCGGGTCGCGTACCTGCTGACGGGCGAGCACCACGCGGCCGAGGACCTGGTGCAGGTGACGCTCATCAAAGTGGCCCGGCACTGGCGCCGGGTGGTTCAAGGGGGCACGCCGGACGCCTACGTGCGGCGGGCGCTCTACCACGAGCACGTCTCGTCGTGGCGGAGCCGGCGCGGCCGGGAGGTGCTGGCCGCCGACCCGCCGGAGCGGGACATCGGGCGGGACGAGTCCGCCGACGCGGTGCGCCGGATCGTGCTGCGCGACGCGCTGGCGAGGCTGGCGCCGGGACACCGTGCGGTGATCGTCCTGCGCTACTTCGAGGACCTGTCCGAGGCCGAGACCGCCGACACGCTCGGCTGCTCGGTGGGCTCGGTCAAGAGCCAGACCCATCACGCCCTCGCCCGGCTACGGGTCGTGGCTCCTGAACTGGTGGAACTCATCGAGGACTCGGAGGTGCCGGCATGATGTCCCTGAAGGATGCGCTGGTCGACGCGGCCGACGACGCACGCGTCTACGACGTGACCGACCGTGCCGTAAGGGTGGTCCAGCGCCGCCGGACGCTGACCCGGCTGGTGCCGGTCGCGGCGGCCCTGCTCGTGGTCGCCGGCCTGGTCGGCGTCGCCTGGCCGCTCAGCGACGGAGGCGGCCAGGAGCCGTCGACGGCCGCAGACGGCCTGCCACGGCAGCTGACCCTGGACAGGTCCGCGCCGGTCCTCCCCGAGGACCGCGGCGTCGGCCCGGCCGCGCTGGCCTTCGCGTACGACGACGGCGACCAGGGACGTTGGGCCCTGCTCGCCGCGGACGGCCGCCAGTACAAGGTGGACGGCCTGCGGGTGGACGGGATGTCGCCCGACGGCCGCTGGCTGCTGGTGCTCCGCTCCGAAGGATCCTGGGTGCTGCGGGATCTCACCGGCACCGCACGGCAGGAGTTCGCCGGCGTGGACACGAGCGCCGGCGCGAGCTGGTCCCCGGACAGCCGGCGGCTGGTGGTGCAGACCTCCAGCCGGTCCGGCGTCACGTACACGGTCGACCTCACCACCGGGGCCCGCGGCACGGCGCCGCCGGACCTGCCGCGCACCGCCCGGGTGTGCGCGGTGCGCAACTCGGGCGAGCTCCTGCTGTGCCCGCTGCCCGAGTCGTCCTTCTCCGGTCTGCGCCTGGCCGACGGCACGACCGGGCGGATCGTCCGCGACATCCCCACGACCGATCTGGGCCTGCGCCCCACGGAGACGGTGCCCGAGTCCTTCGGGGCACCGATCCTGGACACGGACGACCGCACGCTGTTCATGCGTACCCACGACGCGGCCGACCCGGGCTCGGCCGTCGGGCAGAACACCTTCCTCGTCGGGTTCGACCTCGAGACCGGCCGGCTCACCCACCGGTACCCGCTGCCCGACGACATCCCAGGTGCCCAGCGCCCCGCCAACGGCGGCTTCGAGCACGGCCAGCCGGACGCCCGCTACGTCCTCGGCGTCCACCCCGAAGGCCCGCTCCTGCTGCACCTCGCCCCGAGCGGAACCGACCCGTTCCACGTCGGCTCCGTGACCATCGAGCTGATCGCCCGTGACACCGGCACCCTGCGCACCGTCACCCGCGCATCGGCGCCGATCGGCCTGATCCGCTACCCCGGCTGACCGCCGGAACACGACCCACCACGCGCCTGGCCGGCCCTCCACCCGACCGGGCGCGTGGTGGCTCCTGGAATCCGAAAGCACCCGATCGTGTCTTCGTATCGGGGACGGACGATGCGTATGGTGGAGGTGCGTCTCCCGATCCCTGCAGCGTGGGCTCGACCGGGAGGGTGGCGATGCCGGTTCCCGATGCGCACCTCGCACCGCCCGAGGGCTCCTCGATCTCCTCAGCGGTCGAGGAGGAGATCACCGACTTCATGCGGCAGACGTTCGTCGGGACCCGCTCGAGGTCCGCCCGGACGAGGGACGACGCCCGGTTCGTGGTGCGGACCAGTCAGGTGCCGGTGATCGCCGGCGACCCACCACCGGCGCAACCGTCACCGCCATCGCCGCCCGCTGGGGATTCGCCAGCCACAGCCGCTTCACCGCCAGCTACCGCGTCACCTACGGCGAACCGCCCTCCACCACCCTCCGCGACCGCTGATGTGCCGAGGCCGGTGCACGGTGCGCCGGCCTCGGTCATCCGGTCTCTCGCGCTGGACCGCCGCCGCGTCCACCACTCCAGCCGGGCGCCGCCCGCGGGCCTGGTCTGCAGCCCGGCGCATGGAGACGGCAGACATGGCGATCGTCGCTTCTTGGCGCCGCGGGTGGGAGCTGTGCGCCGCGCGGACCATGCGGCCAGGTCGGCTGCGAGGCGGCCGTGGTCGACGGGCGGCTGGGTGGGGCCGGGCGCTCGCAACGTGTTGCAGATTCGTGGTCGAAGTAGCAGTCTTCCCGGTCTCCCCCGGGGGATGCTCGGGGCCGGGGTCGCCGAGGCGGCGTACGTCCTGGGCAACGGGTCGCGGGTGCTGGCGCAGGACACGGTGCCGTTCGCGTTGTGGGCCGCCGCGACCCACCTCGCCGACGACCGGGCGGCGATCCTGACCTGCGTGGCGGCCGGCGGCGACGTCGACACCACGGCGGCGATCGTCGGTGGGGTGGTGGCCGCGGCGATCGGCCGGGACGCGATCCCCGCGGCCTGGCGTACCCAGCGTGAGCCGCTGCCCGCCTGGGTCCGGACACCCGGTGCGGATTGAGTGCAAAGTTTCCGGCACTCCTGGCGTCTGAGGGGGGTGAAGGAGGTACCCGTCGTGTAGAACCCACTGGAGGCCGAGTTCTCGGCCTTCGTCGAGCAGCGCGCGCATGCGTTGCTGAAGACGGCGTACGCGCTGACCGGCGACCGGCACGCCGCTGAGGACCTCGTGCAGACCGCCCTGGCGAAGGCGTTCGCACGGTGGCGGCGGATCGACGAGCCGGAGCCTTACCTGCGGCGCATGATCTACAACGAGTTCGCGTCCGGGTGGCGCAGCCGGCGCCGGCAGGCCGAAGTGTCGGTGGCGGAGCCGCCGGAGCGGGCCGCTTCCCGATACCTGGAGGCCGACACCGCGCTGCGGCTGCTGCTGCGCGACGCGTTGCAGACGCTGCCACCCCGGCAGCGGGCGGTGCTGATCCTGCGGTACTTCGAGGACCGCAGCGTCGAGGAGACCGCGGAGATCCTCTCCTGCCGCCGGGGCACGGTGGCCAGCCATGCCTCGCGGGGGCTGGCCAAGCTGCGCGAGCTCGTGCCGCAGCTCGACTGGAGCGAAGATTTCGTGGAAGGACGGCACTGATGCGCTTCGAAGAGCTGCTCCACGAGACGATCGACGAGATGTCCGGCGAGCTGCGCGGGCCGTCCGCCGGGCTCGCCGCGCGCAGCATGGTCGAGGGCCGGCGCATCCGGCGCAACCGCAGGCTGGCCGTGGCCGGCGGCGCGGTCCTGGCGGTGATCGCCGTCGTGCTGCCCTGGGCGGTCCTGTCCCGCCCCGGCGTCGTCGCCCCGCCACCCGCGGCCGCCGGATCGAGCCGGCCGCAGGGCCAGCTGACCACGCAGGTGCCGACCCCCACGACCCCCGGTGGACTGCCCGGAGGCTGGGTCGTCATCGAGAAGGGGGACCAGGTGCTGGAGCGGTCCAGCGGCCGGTACATCTCCGTGCGCAACCAGGGCCAGCCGGCCCCGACCGGCGACCGGCTCCTGGTCACGCCCGGTCCGAGCGAGGCCAAGGTGACGGACGTGCGTGGCGGCCACCCGGTGACCGTCGAGCCGGCCGGCTTCATCGGCACGTACAGCTGGTCACCGACCGGCGACCGGCTCGTCGGCGGGCTGACCCGGAAGGATCCGTTCAAGGTCGGCTTCGGGGTGATCGACGCCCGCACGGGCAAGGTGCGCACGCAGTGGATCGACGCGGACAGGTACCCCTGCAGCCGGTGCTTCTTCACCTGGGCGCGGGACGGCAAAGAGATCGTCATGGCCGTCGCCTACCGCTCGGAAGGTGCTGCCCTGGAGCAGGTCACCGGCCTGCAGCTGTTCAATGCCGAGACCGGCGAGCCCACCAGGTCACTGCCGGTGACCGCGATGCCGGCCGGGCCGTTCGCCTGGTCGCCCGACGGGCGGTACGTCGTCGCCGGTCCCGAACCCGGAGAGTCGGATGGTCCGAACGGTACGACGACCAACTGGTGGCGGTTCGACGTGCTCACCGGGCAGCGGGTGGAGTTCCCGTTCGCCGCCGTGTGGGTGAGCGACGACGTGCTGCTCACCGGCCGGGACGGCGAGGTGCGCACCCTGACCCGCGACGGCACGGTGACCAGGACCACGGCCGTCGGCGCCCCGAGCGACAGGACCATCACCCTCGGCCCGCCGTAGCGGGCCGCAACGAGCGTCAGCGGGGCACACGAACTTGCTGGTCAGGTGGCTACACTCCCGCAGGCCACAGCCACGAGCGGGAGAATGTTGCGCCGGGTGCAGGTTCGGTGAGTCGAGCCGTGGAGGCGCAACCTGGAGGTGACGGATCGTGACCTGCTCAGCGTGGAGGTGCATCATGTCCAGCCGCGGCGTGATCTTCAAGTCCTGCACCCGCGACCTCGACGGTCGACCGGGCCGGCGCCGCAACCGCACCTGCTCGCGGCTGACCGAGCGCGGGCACGGCAGTTGGCAGTTCGACTGCCGCGTCCGCGACATCCGTGGCCGCTCCACCCAGGTCCGCCGCAGCGGGTTCCCGTCCCAGGCCGCCGCCACCCGAGCCCGCGACGACATGCTCGTTGCCGCCGACCGGCTCTTCGCGATGTGGTGGCTCATCGCCCTACGCGGGCTCCGCCGCGGCGAGGCCGCCGGGCTACGGTGGTGCGACGTCGACCTCGAACACGGCACGATGACCATCGCCCAGCAACTCACCTGCATCGGCCACAAGATCCTCCAGAGACCGCCGAAAAGCGCCGCCAGCCGCCGCGTCGTCGCACTGGACCGGCACACCGTCCGAGCGCTCCGCGAGCACGCCCGCAGGCAACGCCTCGAACGACTCGCCGCCGGTCGAGCCTGGCAGGACACCGGGTATGTGTTCACCCGCGTCGACGGCCGCCCCTTGCATCCGTCCTACCTCACCCAACGATTCCTCAACATCTGCCGATCCACCGACCTCCCACCGATCCGGCTGCACGACCTCCGCCGCGGCGCCGCATCCCTCGCCCGCCAGGCAGGAGCCGATCTCAAGACGGTCCAGGACCAGCTCGGCCACGCCAGCATCGTGCTGACCGCCGACTCCTACACCAGCGTCCTGCCCGAATCACAGCGGCGAGCCGCCGCGGCCACCGCCGGGCTCGTCCTCACCGCAGCTCGCGCCGTCCGGAAGCAGATCAAGAAACGGCGCAACGAGTACGGCGACCTCGGCACCCGATCCGCACCACTCGGCGCCCAGGAACGTCCCGCGAACCGTGAAACCGCAGGTCAAGCCCCAACATCGCGCCCGAATGGACCGCGGAAGAGCAGGAGCGAGATGAAGCGTGCAGCGAGCAACCACCGTCCACATCGGACGAAGCGGTAGCACAAAACAGCAGGTCAAGTGGTGGGCCGCCAGGGACTCGAACCCTGAACCTACGGAGTCGCGGCAGTGCGGTTCGGTGAAGCTGGAATCGTTGCTACACAACGGTTTCAGCTTTGCTGTGGTCCGGCTCGGCGGGGTGCGTTGCTGTACTTGCTGCTGTACTTTTCGAGCCATGCCGGAAGTCGTACAATTTCCTGTACGTCGGTCTCGGTTCGGTGTTCGGGGGATGCAATGCGCACGGTCAGCTACTCAGAGGTTCGGCAGAACCTAGCCAAGATGCTCGACCACGTCGTGGACGACGCCGAGGAGGTCGTGATCACCCGCTCAGGGCATGAGTCCGCGGTCATCATCTCGCTGCGTGAGTACGAGTCGCTGAAGGAGACGGCGTACCTGATGGCGAGTCCGGCCAACGCCCGCCGGCTGAACGAGGCGATCGAGGAGCTCCGCGCGGGCGGCGGAGAAGTCCACGACCTGATCGACCCGGACGAGGCGTCCGCCGCGTGAAGGTCCAGTTCGCCAGCCGCGGCTGGGACGACTATCTGAGCTGGCAGCAGGACCGGCAGATGCTCCGCCGGGTGAACACCCTGATCGAGGACATCCGCCGCAACGGCCACCAGGGAATTGGCAAACCGGAACAGCTCCGCGGCAACTGGGCCGGCTTCTGGTCGCGGCGCATCGATCAGGAGCATCGTCTCGTGTATCGGATCTTCGACGACACCGTGCAGATCGCGCAGTGCCGCTACCACTACGAATGACCCGTCGCGCTCTCGACCGCGGTGGGGTAGCGGCCGGCGGACCTGAGCCACCGCGGTGCTGTGCCACGCCACCACGCACGGTGCGCTGGCCAGGGTTCTGAGGCGCGCGCTCAGAGAGGCGGCGCCCTCACCGGTGCCAGGCTTGCAGGAAGGGCCGACCAGGTCAAGGTGGAGCGCCCTACTGGACGAACG